>CAZIKD010000016.1:0-14971 GCA_964539725.1 uncultured Candidatus Bathyarchaeia archaeon
TGCGACAACATCATGAATCAGAACTCCGTCGACCTCTCAACCGAGTACATGAAGAGATTTGGAAATATCTATCATCATAACATGGACAAAGGTCTCATCGCCGCAGGCGAGACTTCGGTAAAGTTTGGGGGAGGAAAGGTGATCAAACCCATCCTCATTATTTACGGTGACCGCGCAACCTTCAAGGTAGGTAACGAGGAGGTCCCTGTTAATGACATCGCTGAAAGGAGTACATCTAAATGGCTTAAGAAAAACCTGAGATTCGTCGATCCCGACGTTCATGTAAAATTTCAGAGTGAGATCAAGCCAGGCTCCGCGGCACTCCAAGATATCTTCCGCAGGAAGAAGAAGGGCGAGTTCCTTGGTGCCAACGACACGAGCGCTGCTGTCGGATTTGCTCCCTACACTGAGCAGGAGAAGCTCATACTAGGCTTGGAGAAATACCTCAATTCACGCGAATTCAAGAAGGAGCACCCCGAGTCCGGTGAGGACATAAAACTAATGGCGCTCCGCCATGGAAGGAAGGTCGACCTCACAGTCGCTATGGCGATGGTGGACCGTTTCATAAAAAGCGAGGATGATTATTTTAAGCGGAAGGACGAAATCTATGACGCTATCAACACCTGGATAAATGCCAAGGGGGGCTTCGAGGAGGTGAAGGTGAGTCTCAACGCCCTCGACGCTAGGGGGAGGGGGCTCGATGGGCTTTACCTCACTGTACTCGGTACCTCGGCTGAGGCTGGGGACTCCGGTCAGGTGGGTAGAGGAAACAACGTGCGTGGCGTTATCGCTCTTCTCCGCCCTATGAGTAGTGAAGCTGCTGCGGGTAAAAACCCTGTGAGCCATGTCGGTAAGATCTATAACATGCTCTGCTACCAAATCGCGGAGAGGATCATCGACGAGGTCAACGGCGTCGATGAGACATATGTCTGGCTCCTGAGTCGGATTGGACGTCCCATCAATGAGCCAAGTGTCATCTCGGCTCAGATCATCCCTCAGAAGGGCGTCGCCATGAAGAGCCTTGAGCCAAACATAGAGGATATAATCGCAGATGAGTTTGATCACCTCGACGAATTCTGTAACGCCCTCGCGGACGGCCATGTAGGACTCCGCTAAGTAGCTTTCCTATATTCGCATAGTTCCTTTAATGGACAGTCATCGCATCTCGGCTTCTTTGGTTTACAGTATTCTTTACCAAGCTCGAGGAAGGCGCTATCGGCATAACACCAGTATTCTCGGGGCAAAGAACCTTCAAGTGTGTTCTTCACCTCAGTTGGCCCCGCTATCTTTTCTACGAGCCCAGTTCTCCTACTGACCCTTAGTATGTGGGTGTCGACTGCGATGGCGGGGACTCCGTAGCCATAACTCAGGACGATGTCAGCGGTCTTAGGGCCGACTCCAGGGAGGGTTAGAAGTCCCTCGCGTGTCTTAGGTGTCTCGCCGCCGAATTTATCCATGATGACTTTGCATGCGCCGATGATGTAAGCTGACTTAAGATTGTAATAACCAGATGACCTTATCAACTTCTTAAGAGTCTCGGGATCGAGTGCAAGTATCTCAATTGGGGTAGAGGCTAAATTGAATAAGGCATCCGCAGCTTTGGAAGCGTTCTCGTCTCGAGTTCTTTGGGAGAGTATGCAGCCGATGAGGGCTCGGAAGGGTGCTTCTGACCCGACACTGAAAGTGTCTCTGCCATAATGTCCCCTCAGGGCTCTGAGAGCTTTCTGCACTTTATTCATCTCCTCAGCCTCACCTTGAGTATATCGGAGAGGTACCTGGCAGCGGTTTTCCCGCTTCTCTTCGCCAGTCGCTCGATCATCTTATTTGTGCCCGAGGAGTATTGGGCAGCCTTCTTTGGCCGCCCAGTAATATCAGGTGGCAGGCCGAGCCTTTCGGCGAGACGTCTAAGGACGATCTTCCTTGGCTCCTTGCCTTCGGTGGGTAACTTGTGTTTAAGGGGAAGCCCAAGCGCGAACCGTGTGATCCCCGGATCCATATACGGAAGCCTCAGTTCGAGACCGAGGTTTGAGCATACTTTCCAGTCCCTCTCTAGGTTGATCTCGTATGACCGCGCCACGTCTCGGAACATAGTCTCTCTAACCTGCTCACCGTGAGTCTGGTATTCCTGAACATACTTGGCGTAGCCACCGAATAGCTCGTCGCTCCCACTACCGGAGAAGACCACTCTGCTCGGTCTGGCTATGGCATCTAGGGCGACGAAGTAGAGGGTGGCGGCAACGCTGATCTTCATCGGGTCCGCCTCCTCGACGCTCCCAATTATCTGGCCGAGGTGTTCCTCCAGGTCATCAGCGGTGAAAGTCCTGATGTTGATCGGGAGGCCGAGGTTCTCTGCGATGGCTTCCGCAGCTTTGATGTCTGGTGAGTCGTAGGAGCCAACACACGTCAGCCTTGGGTGAGCGCCTACCCGCTTTAGGTAGTAGGCTAGAAGTGTGCTGTCGATGCCGCCAGAGAACGCGAGCGTTGGCGAAGAGAGCCCTCTGCTAGTCCTTAATATGGCCCGTTCCAGCAATGCGTCAAGTATATCCGTCGCGTCGTCGAGACTAATCGAAGATTGGGGGGGTTCCTTTAGGAGGGCTACCTCCTTGTCTCTTATCTCCTCCCCGCTTAGTGTCACGATGTGACCGGGCTTGATCTTGAGCGCTTCCATCCCTAGCCCAAGGATTGTTTTGGTGTCGGTGGATACACAGATCAACTCATCACTTAGGCCGTAGTAGAGAGGCACCAATCCAATATTGTCACGGGCGCACGTTATCGTGTTCCTCTCGGCTACCACGGCGGCCCAAAAGCCATCGTGATTTCTTAATAGCTCCTTGAAGCCCTCCTCAGCCCCACGCTTCAATATATTCGCAGCTGCAAAGCTGCTCGGTTCGGGTGTGTTCCAAAGCCTGCCAATGAAGGCGACAGCTGCGTATCCATCGAGGAGTGGCTGAGGATTATCTGTGGGGTGTACTCTGATGAGCTTGTGGCCTATGGCTACGCTAGACGAGAGTGAGACGAAATCTATTGGCCTGGAGTGGTGCTCTACACCATCGGGTGTAGCAATACCATAGGCATCCGACTGAACCCGCGTCTGGTTCAGTATCTCCAGTAGATTCCGGGTAATATCCTCGCCTCTGCGGCTCAGCAGCCCCACGAGCTGACTCATCCACTATGAGGTCGAGCAGCTGTATGTTTCAGCTTATCCATTACCCCGGTTGGTCCTTGAAGACTTTGCACGCGTTAAAAATTAATCCTCGTTCTCTGGCTCGAATTTTTCTTCGACGAAGTCTGTGAGTGCCTTTTGCTCGGTTTCGGCTTTGTCGAGGCTTTTCCACTCCTGCTCCTCAACTAGGCCGCCTACTTGTTCTTTTATCGATTTGGCTAATCGGGGACCTATGAGTGGGAGGGCGACCAGGCGTTGGAGTGGGGCACGCTTAAGTTCGGCGATGCCGGTGAGTCCGCTTTTGTAGAGGACGCGTGCACGGATGCGGCCGATGCCTTTGAGGCGGATTAGGGGGAGGAGCTTCTTGGTGACGCCATGCTTTACGCGGTCGTTGAGTTCGCCTAGCTGGTGCCTGTGGTCGGGTGCTCCCACGATGTCGGCTATTTCGTGGGCGCTGTGGAGAAGCCATTCGGCGTTGTGGACTGCGGCGTATCGGTCACCCGGCTGGACTCCGTGCTGCTCCAGAATGTCCGCTTCGGTTTTCTCGTTTATCCAATCGTTGAGAACCATGGCGGTCTTCACCTCCCCTAGGAACTGATCTCGCTCTATGTAATCGCCACTCTCCTGGTTGATGGGGATTGCGAACTCCTCCTGCCTCTCTTCGGCGTAGGTCTCGACCATGTCGAGGTCGCCACGGCGGGGGCGAAGGATGGGTTTCATGTCTGGCGTGTGGCAGATGAGGTGGAGCCAAGTAAAGTCTGTTACGTCCATGGCGCCTCTTCGGAGACCATCGCGGAGAACCACAGCGGTTAATGGGTCGATGTAGAGCTCGGAGACTCGCCGCCCGAAGTCAGTGGCGTAAAGATAGCTCCCCTTCTCTTGAAGCATGTCTTCCTTGAGGAGGTAGCGGAGAACCCCAGTTGTGATGAGCTTGATGCTCGCTGTGGGGTAGTTGAATCCATAGAAAGTACCGCCGAGGAAGTCGAGTAGTCCCTGCTCGGTGTGGGCGTAGTCGCTCGCTATGGCGGCGAGGGTGTGGCCGCGGAGTGCCGACTCCTGTGCAAGACGGCTGTACAGCCTTTCCGGGTCGGCGAGGATGTAGTTCTCCATCAGCTGGTCCTGTTCGTCGCTGCTGCTGGCGATGAGTATGGCTTCGCCGTAGGGGTCGTACTGGGGACGGCCGGCTCTGCCGCTCATCTGCTTGTATTCGAGGACGGTGATGGGATACATTCCGTAGCCGGCGACGAAGCGCTTGTAGTTGCCTATTACGACTGTTCGAGCGGGGAGGTTTACGCCAGCTGCGAGTGTCGGGGTGGCGGTGAGTATCCTCAGAGCCCCAGCCTTGAAGGCGCGCTCGATGATACGTCTGTGCTCGGTGTTTAGGCCGGCATGGTGGAAGGACGCCCCCTTGGCGACCGCTAAGCTGAGTGAATCGGTCAGACTCGTCTTCTCGCCATGGACCTCGATCTCAGATGCGAGTCCATCGAGATCAGCCTGGGTCTTCCTGCTCTGCGTCCCGCTGAGGGCCATCGCTGCCTCTCTAGCCATACTCTCGGCGCGTCGGCGGGACTCGACGAAGATGAGGGCCTGTCCGCCATCGAGGACGCTGTTCATGGCTATGTTAAGGGCATCCTGGGTGTTGAGGGGGCGGAGTCTTTTAACGGTCCCGTCGCGGAAGATAACGGTATTTCCGTGGGCGACTCCCTCGTAGAGCTTTGTGGGGCGCCACTCGGTTGTGACGCATTGTGCCTTGAGCCACTCGGCTACCTCGTCCGCATTCTTGATGGTGGCGCTGAGAGCGAGGACCTGCATCTCCGGGTTCATCTGACGGAGCCGGGCGAGGGCGATCTCTAGTGTTGGGCCGCGTTCATCTCCGATGAGATGGACCTCGTCGACGATAACGAGGGTAACGTTCCCCATCCAGGGGTTCCGGTGCCTGAGTAGTGAGTCGCACTTTTCGTTGGTTGTGATGACTATGTCGTAGCCCTCGAGCCATGGACTCTTGCTGTCTAGGTCTCCGGTGCTCACTCCGACACGTATCTTACCCCCACCTGGTTTCTTAATGTTATTATACTCCTCGAAGCCCTCAAACTTCTCCCAGGCTAATGCGCGTAGGGGGCTGAGGTAAAGGACCTTCCCTCTGCGCTCTATGACGTGCTTGAGGGCGCAGAGCTCCGCAATGAGGGTCTTGCCACTCGCCGTGGGGCTGGCAAGTACAAGATTCTTGCCCTCTAGAACGCCGGTGTTGATGGCATCAGCCTGTGGCGGGTAGAGCTCCTTTATCCCCTTGAGGATGAGTAACTGCTTCACATCTTCGGGGATGGATAGGTCCGCCACGAGCATCTTCGTTCCCGTATGGCTTGTCAGCGGAGTGATATTAAGTTAGGTCCGGTTCTAACCTGAGGAGAGGCACTCCTTGGCTAGCTGAACAAGGGTCTCGGCAGCCCTCTTCACTTTAATTTCCAGCTCGGTTTTCTCTGTTCCTCGGGCGCTTATCCAAAACTTGATGCCCCTCTCTCCGTAGGGCTTTACAAGGGACTTGATCCAGACGCCAGGAACCTGTCTCATCGCCTCGTCAATTAGTGGGGCAATTGTCGACTCGTCTCTTAGGGGGAGACTGAGGACCTCCTCGTAGTAGACCCCATCTATATATTTACTGAGGTGGGAGACGAGTTGATTGTCGAATATCCACATGAGTTCGTGGGGGACGCCGGGGAGGGAGACGACCTCAACACCGCAACGGCGGAGGAGTACACCGGGGGCACCTCCGACTCTGTTATCGAGGGGGCGTGCGCCCATCGGGAAGACCGCCATCTTCCTCCGGGCGTCCGTGATCTCATCCGACCCAATTATTCCCCTATCGTGAAGAGCGGCATACTGCCGGGCGACTATGACGAGGGCCTCCTCGTTTACCTCAAGGGGAAGGTGGAAGGCCTCCGCGACGCCCTTGAGGGTCATGTCGTCATGGGTGGGGCCGAGCCCCCCGCTGGTGATGATAATACTGCAGCCATCCGTCGCTGCCCTGTTGATGGCTTTGGCGATCTCGGAGACGTCGTCCCTCACCGTGATGACCTCCTTAACCATCAGCCCGAGCAGCTTTAGGCGCTCGATTATCCACCTCGTGTTAGTGTCAAGGATTATGCCATCGAGTATCTCGTTGCCAACTGTGATTATGGCGACCTGGCTTGTCAACTCACTATATGTTGAAGGGCAGGGCGTAAAGGAGTTTGCCTAGATGCCAAGGATACGCGCCAACTCGGACAGCTTGACGCCGGTCGCCCCCTCCAGCACATTGAGAACCTTGACGTAGTGTGGCTTGTTCCCCTCCATCTCCCTGATGGCCTCCGGCCTCATCTCCCGGGCTGTCGCCCCCGCCTTAAGAGTGACCGCTACATCAGCCAACCGTCGCAGACCCGCGAAAGCCTCGAAGTAGGGGAGATCAATAAGCTCCCGTGTTGAGGCCTCAGCGTAAGCCCTGTAGACCGCCTGCTTTAACGACTGATCAATGAAAGTACCTGCTAGGAGCCCAGTCCAGCAGACATCCTCCCGGAAGTCACCAACAGTACAGGTCGCCCAATCGATAACGATGGGTGAGCCGTCGAGGCGTAGAAGGATGTTCCGTGGGTGGAAATCCTGGTGGATGAGACATGTAGGGCTCGCGGTGAGATCTCGCGCATTGTCTTCGAGCCACTTTATCAGAGGCTCAAAGGCCACGTTGAGCCCGTGTCCTTCAAGCTCCTCTGCTTCCTCCTTGACCCTACCGAGGACACGGCTCATTGTCTTTAAACGATGGACACCGGGCAACACCTTAGCTGAGGGTATCTCGTGCAACTTGGCCATCAGGCGGGAGTTGAGGGCGAGCACCTCGCCGTACCTCGACCTGGGGCTGCTGAAGAAGACGTCCCAGAGAACACCGCCCCGTATCCTCTCCATGATGAGAAACGGTGAGCCAAGCGTGTCGTTGCCAGCCTCGTAGGCATAAACCCTAGGAACTGGGTAGCTGACCGAGCCAAGGCGGTGCATGACGTTGAACTCCCACTCAGCCTTCCTTCCCCCACTAGGGCCCGAGTAAATCCTGACAATAAGGTCGATCGCCTCCCCTCCTGGGGGCAGGAGTCTAAAGGCGACTATCTGGGTCTCCCAACCCACCGTGATGTCCTTAAAGCCCTCAACCCTCGTGTCTTCGCCGTATAGCTCCCGGAAAAGAACCCCGAGACCCTCCTCGACTTTTCTAATATCCGTCAAAACCATCGCCCCACTTCAAGCATGGTGCCCCACGGGGTAAATCAGCCTGTTGGGATTCCTAGATTTGACTCATAAGAGGAATGACTGATGTTTCAATACGCTCTAAATCGAGGGCTTTATTACACCGATTAGTTAAATAACTGGATTAAATAACCACGTATTTTAGATGAAAAAGGTTAAAAGCAATGGTCCACCTCGATCTGTTGGTTTCAGGTGAGGCTGGATGGGCTGCACCGTTGTCGTTGACGGATTCTACGGAGATACAGGTAAGGGAAAGATCATCTCCTACCTAGCGGTGGCGGACGACGTCGCCGTCGTGGCGAGGGCGGGGGTAGGCCCCAACGCGGGCCACACCGTCGTCAAAGATGGCAAGGTCTACAAGCTTAGAATGGTGCCCTGCGGGTTCGTCAACCCCAAGGCCCGGATGCTCATAGGCCCAGGCGTACTCGTGAACCCCGAGCTTGTCATCAAGGAGGTCGCGGAGACTGGGATCGATAAGCGCTTCAACATCGACCCTCAGTGTGCCATAATCGAACCCAAGCATATTCAGATCGACCAGAGTGACAGCAACCTCAAGAACACTGTCAAGACTACTGGCACCGGGACGGGTCCCTGTAACGCGGACCGCGTCATGCGCATCGCCAAGATGGCTCGGGAGATACCCGAGCTTAAAAAGTACCTTGCGGATGTCCCCGCCATAGCTAATAAGGCTCTAGATGACGGCAGGAACCTCCTAATCGAGGGCACACAGGGGACCTTCATCAGCCTATACTACGGCCAGTACCCCTACGTCACGAGCAAAGACGTCTGCGCTTCCGCGGCCTGCAGCGACGTCGGTATAGGCCCGACACGAGTCACCGATGTTGCGATGGTGCTGAAGAGCTATGTGACCCGTGTTGGCGGAGGTGAGCTCGATGGAGAGATCAGCCAGGAGGAGGCGAAGGCAAGGGGATGGGACGAATACGGAACCGTCACAGGCCGCCAGAGGCGCGCAGCGCCCTTTGACTATAACCTCGCCCGACGAGCGAAGATGATAAACGGCGCAACGATGATCGCCCTGACAAAGCTAGACGTACTCTATCCCTACTGCCGGGGCGCAAAGGAGTACGCCGAGCTCGGCGCGGACGCCAAGAAGTTCGTGAAGAAGATTGAGGACGAAGTCAAGGTGCCAGTCACCTTAATTGGGACGGGGCCTAGCGTCGAAGAGCTCATCGACAGGCGTTAGCGCCTAAAGAAACCCTTCTTCTGCGTCTCAGTGGCGAGTTCTTTCCCGAGTTCTTCCATGAGCTCGCGTTGCCGCTTCGTCATCTTCTCGGGGACCCTAACGGTGACGTGGATTAGGTGGTCGCCCTTACCGTAGCGGCTAGGCATCCCCTTGCCCTTGAGCCTGATAATATCTCCACTTTGGGTGCCTGGGGTGACCTTGATCCTCTCCTCGCCGCCGATGACCGGGACGGTGATCTCTGCTCCGAGGGCGGCCTGGGCTACGTTTATCTCGGCCTCATAGATTATGTCAGCCCCCTTGCGTAATAGGTAGGAGTGGGGCTTAATCCTGACACCGACAAAGAGGTCTCCTTGTGGTCCTCCGTAAAGACCGGCATCTCCCTGCCCCCGGAGGGTAAGATACATCTCCTCATCTATCCCCGCAGGGATCTTGACGTCAATTTTCTTACGCGTCTCCTCAACGCCATCGCCTCGGCACTTGCTGCAGGGTTTCTCAGCTGTGCGCCCTCTCCCTTGGCAGCGGTCGCAGGTGGTGACTGTGATCATCCTGCCGAAGGGGCTAGCTACGCTTCTCTGTATCTGCCCGCTTCCTCCACACTTGGGGCAAGTGATGACGTTGGTGCCTGGATCTGCGCCGCTACCCCCACATCGGCTGCACTTTTCCAGCCTGTTAAGGTTTAGCTCGACGGTGGCACCGGCGGCTGCCTGCTCCAGGGTAATCTCCACGGCAGTCTCGAGATCCCTTCCCTTTTGGGGGCCACTGCGCTGTCGCTGGAAGCCACCGAATCCGCCCCCGAAGCCTCCGCCCAAGGCGCCACCGAAGAAAGTCCTTAGTATATTCTCCATGTCGACGCCGAAGCCGCTGAAGTCGGCGCCGCGGAAGATGTCCTCTTGGCTATAAGCGCCGCTTATACCCGCGTGGCCGTAGGCATCGTACTTCTGCTTCTTCTCCGGGTCGCTGAGGACCGCATAAGCTTCACTTATCTCCTTGAACTTCCCCTCGGAGGTGGGGTCCTTGTTCCTGTCAGGGTGGAGATCGAAGGCGAGCTTCCTGAAGGCCTTCTTAATTTCGTCTGGGGACGCGTTCCTGTTAAGGCCGAGTACCTCGTAATAGTCGCGCTTCGTAGCCAAAAGTGTCCCCCAAGTGTTGAAGACTTCAACGAAGAGGAGTACTTAAAAACATTGCCCAGCAGCCATCAGTTTGGCGGGAGACTCCTAGAGGGCATTGAGGGCTAAACAATCTCCTCAAGCGTGTCAGTTACGCTGTCCATTCGCTTGAGGAGGGTGTTCAGGGTCATCTCATGCTCGATTATTACCTTGATTATCAGGTCGAAGGCGTCGAATTAGTTCTGCTCCACAATGGAGGTTCGAAGTCTATTGGGCTGGTGATGCGGGAAATGTGGCGTAACCAAATGTGGATCGGCTGCAAACAGGTCTACTTCTTATCCTCGTCGACGACCTTGTACTCTGCATCGACTGTCTTCTTGCCCTGGTCCTGCTGGGGTTCATTGCCGGGCGGAGCCTGCTCGGGACCGCCGGCCTGCTGCTGGGCCGCCGCGGTCTGTTTATAAATCTCTGCACCCGCCTCCTGGATAATCTTGGTCAGCTCGTCAGACTTAGCCTTGATTGCGTTTATATCAGTGCCCTTGAGCGCCTCCTTTAGTGCGTTGAGGCTATCACTGATCCTGTTCTTGAGGTCGCTGGGTAGCTTGTCGCCTAAGTCAGTGAGGGTCTTTTCTGTAGTGTAAGTGATGCTGTCAGCGTTGTTGCGTATCTCTGCTTCCTCGCGTGCCATCTTATCAGCCTCGGCATACTTCTCGGCCTCCTCCATCATGCGGTCCTTCTCGCGTTGGTTGAGCTTGGTCGAAGCCTGGATGGTGATGCCCATCTTCTTTCCTGTGCCGATATCCTTGGCGGAGACGTTGAGTACTCCATCTGTGTTTATGTCGAAGGTCACCTCGATCTGGGGTACACCACGTGGAGAAGGGGGGATGCCTGTGAGGTCGAAGCGACCCAGGCTAATATTGTCCTTCGCCATGGCGCGCTCCCCCTGGAGGACGTGGATCGTGACGGCGGTCTGCATATCAGCAGCGGTGCTAAAGGTCTGCGTCTGCTTAGTCGGGATGGTAGTGTTGCGTTCGATAACCTTAGTCATAACCCCTCCCAGAGTCTCGACTCCGAGGCTCAAGGGTGTTACGTCGAGTAGGACTATGTCGCTTATCTCGCCTGCGATGATAGCTCCCTGGATGGCCGCGCCCATAGCTACGCATTCCATGGGGTCTAGCCCCCCCTCCGGCTTTTTACCGATAGTCTCCTCCACCATCTGCTGAACGAAGGGCATCTTCGTCATGCCGCCGAAGAGGATGACCTTGTCGATCTTGTCCTTTGTGATCTTAGCATCCTCGATTGTGCGGTTAAGGGGAGCCTTGATTCGCTCGATTATGGGGCGTGCTATCTGCTCGAGCTTAGCGCGGGTCATGGCAATGTGCATGTTCTTCGGACCGTTTGCGCCCATGGCTATGTAGGGAAGGTCGATATCGGTGTTGAGGACGCCACTCAGCTCGATCTTCGCCTTCTCCGCCGCCTCCTTGAGCCTCGCCATGGCCTTGAGGTCGGTACGGAGGTCGACTCCGTCACTCCTGCGGAACTCGTCGACGAGGTAGTCCATTATCGCCTTGTCGACATCTGCACCGCCGGTCTGTGTATCCCCGCTTGTGCTAAGGACCTCGAAGACACCGCCGCCGAAGTCCATTACGGTGGTGTCGTTCGTCCCCCCGCCAAAGCTGAATACTAGGATCTTGAGTTCCTTGTCGGCCTTGTTTACGCCGTAGGCGAGTGCGGCTGCGGTGGGCTCGTTGACGATACGAGTCACCTTGAGGCCGGCGATCTCTCCGGCGTCAATGGTTGCTTGGCGCTGGTTGTCGTTGAAGTGGGCGGGGACGGTGATGACTGCCTTGGTGACCTTCTCGCCGAGGAAGGTCTCAGCGTCTCTGAGTATCTTCTGGAGAATGAAAGCGCTGATCTGCTGAGGGGTGTAGTCCTTACCGAGTAGAGTGATGGTCTTGCTCGTGCCCATGAGGCGCTTGGCCTCGCGGACAGTACCCTCGGGGTTGGTCACGGCCTGACGGCGGGCGGGTTCTCCAACGAGCAGTTGGCCGTCCTTGGTGAAGGCGACAACACTCGGGAACATCTTCCCGGCGACGGTTGGACCCTCTGCACTGGGGATTACAACGGGTTTACCGCCCATGACCACTGCCGCAGCGCTATTCGTAGTACCTAGATCAATTCCTATGATCTTTTCACGTTTCTCAGACATCGTCTTTTTCCTCTTTTTTTCCCGGTGCCTTCGCGACCTTGACCATGGCAGCGCGTAGTACCTTATCCTTATAGGTGTAACCGCTCCTTATCTCCTCTGTTATAGTACCAGCTGGGCAGTCCTGTTCCTCGACTTCGAGGACGGCCTCATGTTGGAAAGGGTCAAAAGGCTTACCCTTACACTCCATTGGGGTGATTCCCTCGACGTGGAGGAGCTTGAGAAGCTTGCCATTGATCATGATTATGGCATCGTTCTTCGTAGTGTTCGCGACTAGGGAGAGTTCATCGGCGAGTGTGATGAGCTGCCCGAGGATTCTGGCGTTATTTCTATCAATGGCTTCCTCCAGACGCCTCTGGGTCTGTTTATGAAGGTTGTCGAGGTCCGCCTTGGTGTATTTTAACTGGTTAAGGTAGGTATCAGCCTGAGTCCGCGCCTCGGCGAGCTGCCTTTCCAGTTCGGCTATCTTCTCGTCTGTCCGCCGCCTTGGCTTGGGAGGGAGGTCCGGGCTCATGTCGTTAGTTGAGAACGGGGGACTACTTATTTTCTTTATGGATAGGTTTATCTCCGAGGGTTCAGGGGCAGGTCTCTATTCAGCAATATCCGCGACAGCGAAAGGAAAAACACGCAAGAGATCGCTGGTATTCATCTCTATACCGTAAAGGTGGTGTCCGGAGCCGAAGTTGACACGTTTGAGGGCGGTAATGCGTATGTCAACTGTGAGGGGTATGCGTAAAGTGAGGGGGCAGACCGCTCCGGGGTCGACGCCGGTGGAGTCTCGTACCTCTGCGGAACTGGCGACCCTGAGCCCCTTGCCCTTTAACATCTTTGCCTTCAGGAAGTCAACGCGATCCGTTCCTACGAGGAAGAACGCGTAGCAGTTTCCCGAGTCGTCCCTCATTATGACCGTCTTGCATATCTCCCCGACGTTGATGTCGCCCAAGCTGTATCGGGCGACATCTGCGACGGTCATAGCGCGGTCGGTGAGTTCTAAGAGGCGGTAGGGAATATTCCTCTCGGTGAGGAGGCGCTCGGCTTCAAGCATCGTGACTTCTATAGATGCAACTCGATAAATAGGCAACGGTCCTCAAACTGTGTTACTTTTAATTAGTATTTTCATACGTGAAGAGTTAAATTTTCATCTTTGCTAGTTATAGATTATATAACTAGTTTTTTTTTGAGCTCGGAAATGGCTCGATCAACTATCTGGATGCTTGCTCCTATGTATGTCCGGGGGTTGAGCCACTCGTCCATCTCGACGGGGGTGATGAGGCGCGTGGCCTCCCCGTCCTCCTCCATGACCTGCCTGAGGGGGCGTTTCTCCTTCCACGCCTTTATGGCAAGGCGGCGCATAAGCTCATGCCCCTCCTGCCGTCCCACGCCTTTCGCAACGAGCTCGATCATCAACCTTTCAGTGAGGATGAGCCCCAAAGTCATGTTCAGGTTTCTCTCGATGTTGTCAGAGTCGAAGCTGAGCCCCTTGACTATCCCCGTCATCTGGCGGAGGATGTAGTCGGTGAGTATGAAGCCCTCGGGTATATTGATCCTCTCAATCCCACTATTGCTAATGTCCCGCTCATGTTCCAACGCGATAGACTCCAGGCTCGCATTCACACTCCCTCGGATGACCCTCGCCAGGCCGCAGACGCGCTCTGTGTTGCTCGGGTTCAGCTTCTGCGGCATAGTGCTGCTCGGGCTTCTTACGGGCTCGCTAATCTCAGCGATTTCTGTCCTCTGGAGGTTCCGGAGCTCCCTCCCTATTTTGTCGAGGGTCCCCGCTATGAGTGCGAGGAGGCACTGAAGCTCCGCGTGGCGGTCTCTCTGGATTATCTGGTTCGTAACGAGGGCGGGCTCCAGCTTGAGGCGCTCCATAGTGATGCGTTGGACCTCGAACCCCTTCTCCCCGAAGCTCGCCATCGTCCCTACGGCGCCACTCATCTTCCCCACCTCGACCCGCTTCCGCGTCTCGGAGAGTCTGTCGAGGTGTCGCCCCACCTCAGAGGCCCAGAGGGCGAACTTCATCCCGTAGGTCATCGGGAGTGCGTGCTGTCCGTGGGTCCGCCCAATGCATACGGTCTCCCTGTGCTCCGATGCCTTATCGAGCAGGACAATGAGCAGCGCCTTTAAATCGCCCTCGATGATGTCCATAGCTCTCCTGAGCTGCAGAGCGAGCGCTGTGTCCTCCGTATCGTAGCTAGTCGCTCCCAGGTGAATGTACCCACCAGCGTCTCCTTCGCAGACCTCTTGAAGAGCGTACACCATCGCGAGGAGATCATGCTTAGTCTTCTCCTCGATCTCTTTGACTCGCTCCACCTTGACGACACCGACCTTCGCCTTCTTCTCTATCTCCTTCGCCGCAGCCTTCGGGATTGTCCCCAGCTCAGCGTGCGCCCAAGCAAGCGCGACCTCGACGTCGAGCCAATTCTGCAGCTTCGCCTCCTCGGTGAAGACGGCGTACATCTCAGGGTAATGATACCGAAACTCAATAGGGTGGACGGGCAACGCGATCAAACAGGAGGAGATCTATAGGTGGATAAGCGTTGAGACCCTCAGCTATATCCAGGTGTCCAAAATTTTAAGCCATCTAAGACACTGTAAGCCATGAGGAGACAAGATGAAGGACCTCAAAGTAACCTTGGAGAACCGCCCCGGTACCCTCGCTGACCTCAGCGAGGTCCTAGGTAGAGCAGGAGTCAACATCGAGGGTATCTGCGGCTTTGCTCGCGAGGTTAAGAGCGGCGAAGACCGAGATTTCGTCACCCACATCGCCCACATCCTCGTCGACGACTCCTCACCCGCAAAAAGGGCGCTGAAGGCCGCTGGCATCAGGGTCGAAGACGAGCGCGAGGCCCTCGTCATAGACGTCAGGGACCGCCCCGGCGAACTCGCTATGGTCACCCGACGAATATCCGACGCAGGTATAAACATCGACTACTTCTTTACCGCCACCCGCACACGCATGGTCCTCGGTGTCAGCGACCCCGAGATTGCGCGCACCCTGCTTGGAGTTAAGTTCGCTCCCGCAT
>CAZIKD010000017.1:0-14560 GCA_964539725.1 uncultured Candidatus Bathyarchaeia archaeon
GACTCAAAGTACCTCAACGGAGACTAGAATTTAGGGTTCCCGACACCTATGGTGAGTCGTCGTCATCGTCGCCTTTTCCGGACTTTCCCTTGGAGTTCGGAGGGGATGCGGGGTCGATGCAGATGTAGACGATGTTATTGCCGCGGACGAAGACATCGCCGTAGTTAGCAGCCAGGCCATTCTGGTCATACTCCTTAGCGCCCTTGAGCATAATATTCATGTAGCCGTCGACGCGAGTCATCTTACCCCAGTACTCTCCGTGGCCTTTGAGATTAATCGTTACGTTGCTCCCGACGCTTTTGATGAGTACGTTAAGCGGCTTTTTGCTCGGCTCCATTCATTCCACATCCTTGGAGATTAATAGATAGACCAAAGGGGTAATTATAAAAACCTTCTGAACCGAGCAATCAACGGCGTATTTCTATCGGTCTATATGATTTTACACGCCTTCTGCATAGGCAATCCAGTCATTCGTGCCAGCGTCACCAACGATACTAATTTTATGAAATCCAGCGTCCTCTAGAAGGTCTCGAAGGGAGATTTGCTCAATTATCACCTTGAGGGTGGTCAAGATAATCTTGCCTCCGGGACGTGTAACGCGCTTCATCTCAGTAACAGTCTTCGCTTCATCGGGGGTGTTCTGAATCAGCGTTATAGCGTAAACCCCATCGAAGACGCTATCCCTTACTGGGAGGTCCTCGGCATCGCCGAGTATGAGGTTATGGCCTACCTTTAGCTTCTCTTTTGCAGTCTTTAACAGAGTCGGTGATAGATCCAGCCCAACTGCAGGTGAATCTAGCCTCGTTAGTAGCAGGCCTGTTCCGCAGCCGTTGTCCAGTAGTAACTCGTCTATCCTCGGTAGTGTGAGTAGAAGCGCAGCATCGTATTTGAGATCCTGCTCCTCGCGGTATCTTAGATCATAGAGTCCCCCTCCGAGGTCATCGTAACTCTGTCTAACCTCATGCTTATCCAGGGGGCACATATTCTTTAGGAGAAACGCCTAGGTTATTCGTCTTTCGAAAGCGCTTTCACACGGCCCATATTTATGTCCATCATCTTGAAGGTAAGTTTATTAAAGGCGTTAAAAAATGGGGCTGCAGATAACCATAAATGATGCAAAAAAGTTGATCAAATTGGCATGAATATTACACCTTTGTCATGCATACTCATCATCGTATTTAATCACCCACCTGAACATGGGACACGAACCCTATCTATCTGTTGAATCACTACATTTTCCCTTGAAACGAAGAAAAATTACTTACTCCTCAGTTGTTATTCTATTCTCACTCTCCCAATCGCCGCTCGTGCGCGGGAAGTTTAATATCAACCAACCAAACCCTAACACCCCATGCTACAAGACACGAGACACAGGAGCAGAAAAGTCTACGACGGTGACGACCACCTCAGCCAAAGGACCTTACTCAAAGGTACAGGCCTTACCGACGTAGACCTCAGCAAACCACTAATCGCCATCGCTAACTCCTGGAACGAGATAAACCCCGGTCATATCCACCTCAACAATCTTGCCAAATTCGTAAAACATGGCGTCGCTCAGACTGGGGGAGTCCCAATTGAGTTCAACACCATCGCTGTCTGCGATGGAATAGTGATGGGCCACGAGGGCATGAAGATGAGCCTCCCCAGCAGGGAGATCGTCGCCGACAGCATCGAAATAATGGTTGAGGCTCATGGGTTCGACGCGATGGTCTGCATAACGAGCTGCGACAAGATCGATCCCGGAATGCTCATGGCGGCCGCTAGGATAGATTTACCCACTATATTCGTCCTCGGAGGCCCTATGGAGCCAGGGTGCCCAACTTGGGGAAAATACAAGGACAAGACTATTACCATCCAAGAGATGTTCGAGGCAACGAGCTTAGTCAAGTCCGGGAAGATGAGCCAAGAAGAGGCTAAGTATCTAGAGAACATCTGCTGCCAGAGCCCCGGCGCCTGCGGGGGGATGTTCACTGCGATGACGATGCAGTGTCTTACGGAGGCCATCGGCATGACTCTCCCCTACATGGCCACCGCGGAGAGTACCGGGATGGAACGAACAAGACTAGCAACAGAGGCAGGCGGCCGCGTGATGAAGCTACTCGAGAAAGGGATAACCCCCCGCAAGATCATGACTAAGGCCGCCTTTAGGAACGCGATCACCATCGACATGGTCCTGGGAGGCTCCACGAACACCGTTCTCCACCTCAAGGCCATCGCAAACGAATGCGGATACGACCTACCCCTCACGCTATTTGACGAGATAAGCAAGAAGACCCCCCACTTATGCAGCATGGCCCCCGCTGGTCCATACAAGATAAAGAACCTCCACAAGGCTGGTGGTATACCCGCGGTCATGACCCGGGTGAAAAAGCTCCTTGACCTAAATGTGATGACGGCCACGGGAGAGAAGCTCGGAGAAAACCTAAGAGATGTTAAGATCTTCGACGACGAAGTCATTAGACCCATCGATAAACCCGTTCACAAGGAGGGCGGTATCGCCATCCTCAGTGGCAACCTCGCTCCAGATGGAGCCGTAGCCAAAATGGCTGCTATAAGTCCAAAGATGTGGACATTCACAGGAAAAGCCCGCGTCTTCGACCAGGAAGAGCCCGCGGTGAAGGCAATATATGAAGGCGAGATCAAGCCCGGTGATGTCTTAGTTATTAGGTATGAGGGGCCGAAAGGAGGTCCCGGTATGCGCGAGATGCTCGTTGGGACAAGCGCCATCGTAGGTATGGGTCTTGGTGAGGAGGTTGCCCTCATCACAGACGGTAGGTTCTCGGGGGCATCCCGCGGTCCTTGCATAGGCCATGTTTCACCTGAAGCGGCGGCAGGCGGCCCAATCGCACTGATAGAGAATGGGGACAAGATCACTATTGACATACCGAATAGAAGGCTCGATCTCGATGTATCCGAGAAAGAGCTAGTCAGGAGGAAGGAGAGGTGGTCTCCTCCTATGTCAAAGGTTAGAAAGGGTTATCTCTTAAGGTACTCAATGCTCGTCACATCTGCTGACAAGGGCGCGGTCTTAAAAAGCTAGTATCAATCTTTCTCGTTTTCAATTTTTTTGATGAGAGACTCGACATCGTATAGTGGTGTATTGATCTTCGCGTCGAGTGGACGGGCTATCCGCTTCTCTGCCGCCGCCCTGTGAAGAGCGTTCATAGTGCAGAAGGGGGTGATCTTGCCATCGGGTGTCGCGTAGTGGACGATGCACCTCTGCACCCTTTCTATGTCGAAGTTGTATGGATCCATGAAGTGCATAGAGCTTATCATGAGCATGTTGTTGTGAAGATCGCTCAGGCTTGTGTAGCTCCCGTTTGTTAGAACCGAGAGGAGATACTTACGGAAGGTACCCCGCTTCACATTTTTCATGACGCCAGTGACAGCAGCCGCCTTCGCCCGGGTCCTCTTCCCGGAATCGAATTTCTCATTGATTGTTCTTAACGAGTCCATCAAGCCTTCGACGTTGAGATACTTCGTTATTGGCTCAACTTTCCCTTTCTCCATCACGAGGTACGTGGCCATACCACAATGGGGGTGCGTACTGAAGTCGACGTACTCCTTATTTTTCATGTGCTCGATGAAGTGAGTGAATGAGACACTCGTTGGGATAGGGAACCAATCACTTTCTTTTATCAATCCCTCGGTCTGCTCACGAGCTAGACGCATAAGATCGGGTATGGTTATCCGCATCTGCTCTCTATCCTTCGTATTGATTCGCCCAGTGATTGCGACGGGTTGGAAGTTGACACACCGAACCACGTCAAGATTCTCTATCGCGAATCGTATTATTTCCCCAACTTGATCAGTATTAACGCCGCCTATTAAAACTGGGACGAGTACAACGCTGTGGAACCCAGCTTCTTTGAGGTTCTTCAATGCACGTTTCTTAATCGGTAATAGATCAAATCCCCTTGCCACTTTATACGGATCCGAGGTCACGCCATCGAACTGAAGATAAACAGTGTTGGCTCCTGCCGCCTTCAATGTCTTACAGTACTCTACACTCTCTGCCATCTTGATGCCATTTGAGTTGATCTCGACGTGGTGAAAACCAAGTTCCTTCGCCATCTTTATGAGTTCAGGCAGGTCGTCTCGAACAGTTGGTTCGCCACCGCTGAACTGAAGCCCAGGAGGAGAAACGGGTCTATTCGCTAGTAGGTTTTCGAATATATCACGGATCTGCTCCTTCGTAGGTTCATATAGGTAACCCGCCGCTCCAGCATGGGCGAAGCAGATAGGACATCGTAGGTTGCACCTGTTGGTCACATCAACTATCGCGAGGACCGTATGAGACTTATGTTCAGGGCAGATCCCACAGTCGTATGGACAGCCCTTCACGGTTTTTGTTCGAGGATTATCCAATTTTTTACCCCGAGAAGCAAAAGTTTCCGCTCTGACGTATTGCTCGTAATCTCCCCAGTATAGATCCGACCAATCTCCGTGCTCAGGACAGGTCTTGCGAATGTAGACTTTTCCATCCTCCTCGTAGATCTCGGCGGGTAGCACCTTCAGACATTCTGGGCAGAGGCTTTTTGTGTCCTTTATTTTATTCATTTTTTATGCACTTACTCTATGAGGTTTTAAAACCGGTATTATTCTTTAAGAACGTTCTCGTATTTTTCACCTTCTAATTAGTGGTTATTCCCCGATAGAGGTAAATAAACCCCCGTGTCTCTGGACCAGATATAAATGTCGAGGACATCGGTAAGCGTGAATACCGAGAGAGCCCTCCGGGATTTAAGTCTAACCGATTATGAGACAATGGCCTATCTCTCACTGTTAAAATCCGGGGAGCTCACAGCAAACGACGTGAGCTCAGCGACGACGATACCTTTCTCCAAGGTATACACTGTCCTTGAAACACTCGAAAAGAAGGGCTGGGTAGAGGTAAGGGTTGAAGGCCAAGATTATATTACCCAAGATCGCGCGCGCAGACGCCAAGAAGGAGCTAATGGTAGAGCTCCCGCTATTACCTTCGCCACTACTAAAACAGGTAATGCCTGCGTTCGAGATTATTAGAGATCATAAACTTCAGATCCAACTCTTAACCCCCAGGGAGACCGAGAGGACATTCCCCGAGGCGCTTCTCCATCTAACTGATGTCAGGATCAGGGACGACATGTTTGGTGGAGGGATAGTCGTCGATGGTCACGAAACACTTCTATTCTTGAGTCAAGGGTAGGATAGGGATGAGAATTTGGCTATCTGGTCGTACCACATTGGACTAAACACGATATCTAGAGGTTACTTTAAGTACCTATGGGAAACTTCTAACAAGGTTACCCCAAATTAAAATAGGGAATCTACCTTCTTCGCCGTTTCACCTGATAACCCTAAAGTCGTTAAACCTAGTCGATCAGTGGCAAAGAAATCCTCCGTGAGTTCCTTGATATCCCCCGGGTTAACTGCGTTTATCCCCTCAATCGTTTCGTTCATTGTCTTGGGTCGACCCTGCCTAAGAGTAGATACTCCAAGTTGCATCATACGACTTTCAGAACTTTCAGAACGAAGAACGAAAAGCCCAATAGTCTTATGCTTGATCTTTTCTAATTTGATCTTGGATAATCCATTCCGTATCTTGCGTAGTTCACTTAGCTCAATCTTGAGCACTTTTTCAACGTATCTGTCTTGGGTCCCCGCAAGGATGGCAAAGATCCCAGCGTCTACTAGGGAATAACTAGTGCTGAATATAGAATATACGAGACCGTGTTTATTACGGACGTCTTGGAATAGTTTCGAGCTGGCACCTATACCAAGATAGGAATTAATTAGACTGAGGGCATCTCTCCTAGAATCATTGTATGATACTCCTTCTGAAGTTAATGCTATTTGGGATTGGCTTGTCGACTTTGATACATGCCTTTTAACTGGGAAGTATATCGGGGTTTTCCTCGTTTCTATTGGTGATAACTTATAGTTTTCGAGCTTTTCATCGACGGCTGATACTAGTTCGTCGTGGTTAATCTCACCAGCTGCGGTTACAATCATTTTCCGTGGATTGTAGTGTTTATCATAATATGATCTGATCTCAGTACTGTTTAGCGTTTTAAGTACTTCTTTTTCGCCAAGGATCGGGTGCGCTGCCTCGTTTTCACCCCAAGAAGTCTCGAAGTATAGATCATGGATTAGATCCCCCGGATCATCGTCCCTACTATCAATCTCTGATAATATCACAGTGCACTCTTTTTCTACGTCATCTTGATTTAAAAGAGGATTTTTAACGATGTCTGATAAAACATCCACCGCCAATCGGATATCGCCACTCAGTACCTTAGCGTAAAAACAGGTCATGTCTCTGTCAGTAAATGCATTGAGGTAACCGCCCCTCTCTTCAATTATCGTTGATATTTCCATTGCACTTCTATTTTTAGTGCCTTTAAAGAGGAGATGTTCGAGAAAATGAGAACAACCTTGATAGTTTTTAGCTTCGTCTCGAGAACCTACGTCTACCCATATTCCAATAGACGCTGAACTCGATTGGGGAATTTCCTCGGATATTATTTTAATACCATTAGAGAGGTATGACTTTTTTACTTCTCTCATTGGGCACATAGAGCGACGATTGTCCCTCAATTCTTATAATCCTTCGCCCTTTATCTGCATAAAACCCTATTTCTGTCCACATAAGTTTAACAATTATTTAACTGAGGAACCAACTATGAGACTATATGCAATTTTACCTCAAAAAGTAATTTTTGATTGATAGTGTTGTGCTAAAAAACTCCTCATTCCACATAGGCCTTAATAATATACATTCAACAATTGAGACACAAATTCTAGCTCTCAACGATTCTATCCTTTGATTCTATGTCAAAAGCTATTTTCAACCCTTCTTCTGTTAGTTTGAAGGATAGATCCTGTTCTAGAACCCAGCCAAATACCTTGAAAACCTTTGCCCTCAAGGAAGGAGGTTTGACTATTACTTCGAAGAGTGGCTTCTCTGAATACGACGCGTCCGGCCATGAATATATAGCTAATTTTTCCCGATCTATAGAAAGTTCTTTCCGTAAATCTGTATAACTAAGACTGCCTCCCCGGCTGTATAGCGTAATCAATAACTTTGCCATAAAATATAGATCTTCTAGTTCGTGTATCTTAGATGGCGTGAGTTCAGTTAACGAAGGAAGGGTCATATCTTTCTTCTCCATGAAGATAGGGAGTCGTTGTCCCACTATTAGTCCTGTTTCACTTAACCTCCAGAGATCGAAAGTGTATCGGTCTTTGTAGCTTGAGACAACAGGCTTTCCTCTCTCATCTAGCTTTATTATCAGCTGAGCTTCCTGAAGAGAAATAAGCCAACCATTAATCTCTTTCTTGTTTATCTGTAAACCATTTTTCTTTAATTCGATCTCGAGGTCATATGTAGTTATGTAATTATATCTTTGAAATTGATAGAACACTTCGAATATCTTACGTGCGTTTCTACTGTGTAAAGGTTTTAGGGTTCCGTCAAATAAGCTTTCCAGAATCTCATGAAATAATTGTTTTTTTCTATCCAAACGACTAATATCCCTCTAAACAATATTCAGAATATTTCTGAATATTAATCTTTCTTAAGTAAACGGATAAATGATAATAATGTAGAAGCAAATACTTAATTGAAACGAATTGAAAAAGCCAAAAGTCTAATTAACTAGACAGATATTTAATCCAGCGATAGACCTTCTAGAAAAACATTATTCAGTCGAGGTATTAAGGGAAGAGGATAAAAACAATACCACGTGATATTCTAATAAAAAAAGTAAAAAATGTTGAAGGCGTGCGCGCGACGCACACGGCATGGGCGTCCTTGAAGAGGAAAGAAGAGGAATAGTGAGCCACTTCCATCTATACCTTAAGAAGGTACAAATCGAGATGGAAATCTTCAGCAAGACTTATGGAACAGGTGGGGACCAGATATCGAGTTTCAAAGTTCTCATCAAGCTCGCCTGAAACAAGAACTGTACCTGACTCCTCAATTCATCCCACCTACCTTCAAGTTGTGGTATATACAATCGCAGCTATCGACGCGCACATAGCAAAGGCACTAGCTGACAAATTATATGCTAGCGGAATCTTCGTTGCATCCATCGTCTTTCCAATAGTCGCGCGTTATAAGTCGAGAATAAGGATTCAAATTAGCGCCAAGCTCAATTTTAAGAAACTTGACGATGTCATATCTAAACTAGAGACAACCAGAAAAGAGTTAAGGATAATCCACTAAATTTTTAATTTTTTTAACGATTCCTTCATTTATTGTCTCAACATTTATAGACATTATCTACGATTTATTTAAAAAACTCTGTTATTCTCTTGCCGCTCTTCTGCTTTAAAACCTCAGCACATAATTGGGGTGACAATGCCTTGAATTCGTAGCCCAGAGATGCTAAAACCTCCTGAGCACCCTCAGCCAGAGACGGGGCGACCAGGATAGCCCGCACCTTTCTTCTCGGATCCACTCGTATTACATCCATGTACTTCTTCAGCTGTATGACGGCCTTCTTCGTGGCCTTCACCCGTTTTATCTCTATTATTATTAGTATGTTCTCTCTGTCGACGCCCATAATGTCAATAAAACCTGGGTCAACGGGTCTCTCACTAGTTATCGGTCTGAAGCCCGCCTCTATCAGTGATGGTTGAGTGAGGATAGCCTGTTGCATATCACTCTCAGTGGCGTATAGACTAAACTCACCCACGTCTCTAAGTTCCAAGACGGAGACCATCTTGAGGCTGTCGAAGGTGATTTCCATTACCTCGTGGTCCTTCTTCCGATGGACCCTGATTACTAGTTTATTTCTCTCAAGCCTAGTGTGGAATAGGCTTCCGGGAGGTTGCCAATTCACAGGCGAATAGTCCTTGGGACGATGGACGAGGGCGGAGCCGTCGGGCTTGAATATTGCTAGTCGTTCACCGGGTCCTAGGTTTGAACTTGCTCGTCCCTCATAATCGACTGTGCAGTTACCCGCGAGGATCACAATTTTCTTGTGAGATATCCCATACTTCACGGCGTCGAAGGCATCGTCTATTGATGGCGCATCTAGGACGAATTGCCTTCTCTTATTCTCAAGGGAGTTATCCAACGCTAGTCACTATCGTCGTCCAGGGAGCATTCATCTTCTGGTCCGTGAGTTTGAGGTCATCTGTAGCTCCGCTTAGCATGAAAGTGTTATGACCCGGATAGACTCGATCTGGGGATTCAAGGATCAGGCGCTTGATGCTCTTCTTCCAAGCGAAGAGATCGAAGCCTGGACCGTTTATGAATCCCAGTCTTCCCGTAGTCGATGCAATATCACCAGTGAAAATAGACTTCTTTCCATCCTTCTCGGTCATGCATATCGAGATGCATCCCGGTGTGTGCCCTGGTGTATGAAGGACGTCGAATGTGATGTTGCCCAAGTGAATAGGATTATTTTCCTCTAGTATTCCATCGAGTTTTGGAGCTTTAAATTTGAGTCCTCTATCCCTAGCCATCTCCATGAGAACGCTCTCGTCGAGGTTAATGATCGAAGACGCATCGTATTTGTGGGCAAGTAGTTTGCATCCGGTAAATTCCTTTAACTCTCTAGCTCCGCCTATGTGATCGAAGTGACAGTGTGTGAGGAAAGTAATCTTGATCTTCTTGGGCTCTAGGCCGTCTCGCTTCACGTTCTCTACCATCGCTTTGACGCCGTTTCCTCCACCGGCATCTACCACAGCGTACTCACCACCGCAATCGATTAGGTAAATGTTACAATCTTCAGCTGCAGAGAGCCCATATGCGGCTCCCCCGATCAGGTAAACGGATTCGGTAAGCTTCATTTAAATCGGATCAGAATTACTTACGGTGGTTAAAATTGTTGGCATGAATAGCGAGATCGTCATGGACATGAACTCTAGCTCACTACACGCTTCGGTATTCCGATCACGGTATTTTGTCCACATTCAGTTTTCAAGAAATTTGAACACTGTATAGAATTCCTCGCGTAGATCGGTTCTAGATCGGTACCTTTAGCCTAGGCCTTATAAAATGTATACCTTCAAGATTAGGGCCATAATCTCTATCTATAGTTGATATAAAAAGGGGTGAGAGCGAAGCATCACTCTACACCCTTAGGTCTCCGGGTTATTCTCCTTAAACTCAGAGGTCATCTTTGGCAAATGCACAGTAGTAAATTCGTCCAGTTTGTCGGGGTGGGTCAGCTTCACGTGGAACCTTACGCCCCCTGGACTGGACGATTTCCTTGGGCAATAGGGGCAGGCAAACTCATTTATTTGAGCGCTCAAAGCAAACCCTCCAGTTAAATATTGTATATAGTCTATAATAATATTTACTTCAAAGAAGGATTCCCATCCTCATCAGGAGAGGATTTAATAATCTAATTGGTTTTAGACCATTCTGATGGCATCTAGTAAAGATGAATCGAAAGTGATGTGGCTAACCTGTCCCGACTGTGGTTCGAAAATTGGCATTATTCTATCAGTGGGGAAAGCAATAGAAGTCATCCACCAAGCGGATACAATGAAGGAGGAGGCTCAGAGCTGGCCTCCATCAAGCTTCGAAGAGAAGCTAAAAAACGTTGGCGTAGATACGAGTCTATTAAATATAGAAGAGGGTGATGAGGCTACCTTGGTTAGCCCAAAGAAGTTCCTCGGTGATCTCTGGGGACAAGTCAACGATGCGATTCGTTCCCTGGGAGGCACATGGATAAGGGAAGGTAGAGAGAGTCGATGGGAGATAAGAAAAACAAAACCCCAACAGGAAATTTAAAAAAAAGTTTATTTTTATTTAGCGCTCGCCTATTAAGGCTTTATCCAACTTGAAGATAGTATATATCTGTGCAGGAGTTCAAAGCTGTCTATAGTGGACGAAGCATTTTGGTGCCCACCCAAGGAGAAGCTGAAAATCTCCAACAGGACGGTTACGGGTACCGAAAACAGAAAGGGCAAATAGAGCTTAACCATTGTGAAGCCCTCTACCTCCTAGAAAGAGAGCGCCTCGTTATAATCGATGAAGGTGAAAGACGCTTACAATCATTTCAAGAAGTCCTGAATCGTGGGCTCGTTACCGATCCACTCCTCTGGGCGAAGTACATCATATACAGAGATATACGAAGCAGAGGATTCGTTGCTAAGTTAAATGATGATAAGAGTTTCCTCGTATACGAGAGAGGGACATATCAGAAAAAGCCTCCTAGCTACGAGATATACAATATCTACGAGGGAGCGACAGAAAACATTGGCCATCTTGAAGAGATATTACTTAAAACGATTGAATCGGGTAGGTTGCTTAAACTCGCGGTAATCGATCGAAGGGGCGAAGTGGTCTACTATAGTCTAGAGAGGCTCTCGTTAGGAAACTTGAGAACGGATATGCTCTAGTAGCTTGACTCTGTTCACAGTTATCTGACCTCCAGTCATCATATCCCTGATCGTGACACACCCCTCGGCGATCTCCCTCTCCCCTACAATCACAACCTTTCTCACATGCTTCTTATTTGCATACTCGAGCTGCTTAGAGAATCGCCGACCAAGTAGGTCTAAGATGGTGGAAATACCTGCTGTCCGGAGTTCCTGAGCGATCATTATGGCTTCTCCCTTCACTTTATCTGATATGGGGGCGACGAGTATTGCTACACCGAGCTCTTTTCCTATAAAGCCTCCCTTCATCTCAAGCAGTTGAACTAGGCGCTCGATACCAAAAGATATTCCTGTCGCCGGCGTAGTCTCGCCCCCAAAGAGGTTGATTATCTCATCGTATCTTCCGCCCCCCGCAATGCTTCCATAATCTTCGTAACCCTTAGCCAATATCTCAAACACAGGCCCGGTGTAGTAGTCTAGGCCACGGGCCAGACTCAATTCTACTACCAGGTATTCAGCATAATCGAAGGATGCCGCATATTCGATCACATCTTTAAGCGCCTTACACCCTTTCAGTCCTTCCGGTGAGCCACTAAGCTCCTTTTCGACTTGAGAGAGGATGTCTATCGGCGCACCTTTTCGGGATAGTATATTTAATAGCTTACCAGCCAGTTCTGGCTGTATCGATAGCTTTGATAACTCATTGATGACGCCATCCCTTCCAATTTTTAGAAGCTTATCAACGGATCGAATGGCTTCCAATACTAGGCCTTTCTCTGTTCCTGTTTGTAGAATGAATGCCTCAAGTATTCGCCTATCATTGAGCTTTATCACGAACCCTTCGAATCCCATCATTTTCAGACAGTCTACGGCGGCAGAGAGGACTTCCGCATCCGCTATCGCATCGCTTACGCCAATGGTATCAGCGTCGGCTTGCCAGAACTCCCTGAATCGCTTCTCGCTGGGGTTCTCGTATCTCCAGACTGTGCCCATTGCGTATCGTTTGAAGGGCATCTGAAGCTCGCGATGCGTCGCCACCACACGTGCGAGGCTAGTGGTCAAGTCAAACCTAAGACCAAGCTCTCTGTCAGATTTATCCTTAAAGTAGTAGATCTGGTTTATCACATCCTCTCCGCTCTTCATCTTGAGGAGCTCCCAATTCTCAAAAGCTGGAGTGCCAAGAGGCTCGAAGCCATATACCCCAAATACCTCTTTTATCCGATCTAATACCCAATTTCTCTTGTACATTTCTTCGGGGAGGAAGTCCCGGGTACCCCGTGGTGGCTGGTACATTTAGACCGAGCCTATATCGAGGGATATCCTGAAAAAGGTTCCGCGCTTAATTACCAGCGGCATTAGAAGAGATCATCAATGATTTTTCCAGCAATTTTCTCTTTTCATATGCTTAGAGGAAGGTCTTGATCTTCCATCGATATTTGTACAGGTGAATAGGAGTTGTCCCAAACAATGGATATAAAAATACTTCGAAGGTAGGAGGTGTCTCCAGTCTTACTTTAGGGCACCACGTAAGAAGGGGTACAGGTCCGCTACCTGCTCTTGTACCATCGTCTGATAGTACTGGTATAGTATGCTGACTGCGAGAAGCGCGCCCATTCCACTACCGAATACGCCGAAGAAGTCAGATATCGCAGCAAGTGCGCCGATAATGGCTCCACCGATTATAGTTATAGTAGGTATGTACTTGTTCAACAGGGTCACGATTGGTTGCTTGTTCCTTCTGAAGCCGGGGACTTGCATCCCAGACTCGAGGAGCTGGTCAGCCATGTCCTCGGCTCCTAAACCACCTATCTCAAGCCATGTGATGCTAAAGACTACGCAGAATAATATAACGATAAGAGCATATGCTAGAGCTCTTAGGGGGGCATCCAAGACGTTTTGGAGTGACCCAGGAGATGAGATGTAGTATACTAGTCCACCAGTAATTTGTGCCTGCCCGTTTGTTGAGTACTCGTATGTCCCGAGCCAGTTTAGCCAATTGTTGTCATTTGCCAGGTTCCATCTACTCCAGACAAATTGCCCAACCATTTGGAAGTTGGCGAATAGTGCGTAGGCGAGTATCACCGGGATGTTTGAGACATAGAGGAGTTTTATTGGCATCCTACCTCGGTAGCCCCTGTACTGACTGTGGCTGATTGGTATCTCGACGCGCATGCCCTCAACGTATACTACAAAGAGGAAGACTGCAAGCGTTGTGAAGAAGCCGATCATGTCGGGCGCGCCGTTTGGGCGGTAAAACCAGTTCGGTATGGGCTCCCTCATCCAGATGCCTTGGAAGAACGCGATGATGGCGCCATATGCCCTCCCGTCGTAGTTCATGAAACTGAAGCTCATCCACCAGATATTTGCTGTGATTCCACCAACTATGAAGAGGCTTATTCCGCTGCCGATCCCCCAGCCCTTCTGGACAAGCTCGTCTAGGAGCATGATTATTATACCCGCGACTAGGAGCTGGGCGAAGAGTAGTAGCGATTTGGTGAGTGTCGCTGCCCCATACTGTCCGCTGATGATGTAAAGTGTAGCCTGGATAATGATCATAAGGATGGAGAAGAATTTACTAGCTGTGGTGAAGAGGCCACGATCTTCGGAGCTGCTTCTATCGAAGGATATGATGTCTGAGCCGGCGAGAAGCTGTATGATAAGCCCAGCGGTTACTATGGGTCCGATGCCAAGCTCCATTAGAGTTCCTCTGGTCGATGCGAAGATGACTCTGTACGCCGTGAACGTGTCACCGCTTGGGGATATGGGTATTCCATAAAGCGGGATTTCGGACATTATGAAGTATATTAAGAGTGCCAAAAGGGTCCAGATGAGCCTGTTTTGAAAGCTTACCTTTCTCTCCGGGGGTTTAACCTCCGGTATTATACGAGAGATGGGCTTGAAGAGTTCGAGGAAGCGCAAGGCTATCACTCTACTATAGAACCGCCGGCTTCCTCTAATTTACTTTTAGCGTTTGCAGAGACGGACTCGACCCGAACCTTAAGGGCTGTAGATATGCTTCCTCTACCTAGGAGCTTCCCAATTCCGACTTCGGTTAAATCCAGCTCTGTTCCGTTCTTCACTGCTTCAGTACCTAGGATCTTTACCATGAGGTCCTCGAGTTCGCCGATGTTTATCGTCGCAGGCAGCGGTTTTAACGCAGAAGGTGGCACGAAACCAATGCGTCTGAACCTGTTAGGATTATACTTTACGGTCTGGATCCAGAAGTGCTTGTGGCCTC
>CAZIKD010000018.1:0-14476 GCA_964539725.1 uncultured Candidatus Bathyarchaeia archaeon
ACCTCGTTGTAAGTAGGCTTTTCAAAATCAACGAAGTCCCCCAAGACGATCTCTGTAGCCGGGTCACAGGTCGCCTCGGTTGGCAGGACATTTCTGATTTTACCGATTTTCCTAAGGTTTCTCATCATATCGATGGGGCTCATCTTGTTTAGGCGGCCGTAGCCGGTGGTGCAGGGGGTGATGACCTCGATGAAGCTGAATCCCTTCTTGATAAGTCCGCGTTTTATGCTCCGCTTTAGTTGGGTCGGGTGCATTACTGTCCAGCGACTCACCATAGTGGCACCTGCGGAGGCGACTAGGGCGACCAGGTTGAAGGGGTTCTCTATGTTCCCGTATGGACTCGTCGGAGTCTTCGTTTCACTCGGCGTCGTTGGGCCGAACTGGGCGCCAGTCATGCCGTAATTGAAATTGTTACTGCAGATGACTAGGACGTCGATGTTCCGTCGAGCCGCGTGGATGAGGTGGTTACCGCCTATGCTGAAGAGGTCGCCATCGCCACTTATGACGATAGGCTTTATCTCAGGGCGACTTATACCGACGCCAGCAGCGAAAGGCAGAGCTCTCCCGTGGGTTGTGTGGAAACCGTCCGTGTTGACATAGCCGGAGGCGCGCCCGGCGCAGCCTATCCCCGAGATGGTCGCTACCTTGTCGAGGTCGAGCCCCGTCTCTTCTAAGGCGTCCGCGTATGCGTGGAGGACGATGCCGAGGCCGCATCCCTGACACCATATGTGGGGGAACTGGTCTACACGAAGACTCTTAGAGTGTGAGTGGTTTAGAGGACTCATTTTCCAGCCCTCCTTATTGCGGCGAGTATCTCCTCAGGTTGGTGTGGGTTTTCCCCAAGCTTCGGTACGAACTCGACACGCCTCATTGCGGCCCTCTCCACCTCCCTGACGAGCTGGCCATAGTTCATCTCAGCAACGACGACGCCCACGCAGCGCCTCGTCAATTCCTCGATCCTCGCGTCGGGGAACGGCCACAGTGTAATGAGACGGAGAAGCCCCGCCTTGATCCCCACCTCCCTAGCACGCTTTACTGCGCTGAGGGCAGACCTTGCGGTTATCCCATATGCGACAACGAATACATCGCAGTCGTCAGTGAAATGCTCCTCGACCATCTCGATCCTCGTAGTGTCCCTTCGAATTTTGTCGCAGAGTCTCCTGACGAGCCTGTCTTGGGCCTCCACGGACATGTCCGGGTACCCCCTCTCGTTGTGGGTCAGTCCAGTGGCGTAGAAGTGGTATCCATCTCCAAAGCAAGCCATCGGCGGGACAAGATCCTCACCAGCACTGAAGGGTCTATATTCCCCCTTCGCTACGGTCGGCTTCCTCCGTTCAACTATGTCTATTCTATCCGTCTCTGGGATTTTTAGGGACTCATAGAGGTGACCGATGTTTGCGTCGGCCATGAGGAATACTGGGATTCTGTAGCGTTCCGATAAGTTGAAAGCGTGGATCGTTAGATCGAACATCTCTTGGACGCTTTGCGGCGCTAGGGCGATGATCTCGATGTCCCCGTGGGTTCCCCAGCGGCACTGCATGACATCCCCCTGTGCCCCGGCGGTCGGTTGACCCGTACTCGGGCCGCCACGCATCACGTTGACGATGACGCATGGGGCTTCAGTCATAACGGCGAGGCCAATGTTCTCGAGCATAAGGCTGATCCCAGGCCCAGACGTTGCAGTCATCGCCTTCTGCCCCGCATAACTCGCACCTATGACAGAAGCGATAGCGCCGAGCTCATCCTCGAACTGGATGAATTTTCCGCCAACCTGGGGGAGCCGTTGAGCCAGTCGCTCCGCTATCTCCGTCGCCGGGGTGATTGGGTATGCAGCGTAGAACCTGCAACCCGCCGCTATCGCCCCCTCAGCGCAGGCCCAGTCACCGTGGACGAAGTGGCTACCTGTGAGAACCTCAGCCATCGGGCTCCACCTCCTCGATCTTGATAGCGAGATCAGGACATAGTAGGTTACACTGGCCACAGCCTATGCAGTCGTCAGGTCGCGCGAAAACAGGGGAATTAACTCCCTTTGCGTTGAGCTCGACCTTCCTATCGAAGACCTTCTTGGGGCAGAACTCGATGCAGTACCCGCACCCCTTGCAGTACGCCTCGTTTACCCTCACGTAGTACTTTGCGCGTCGCCGGTCGGTCAAACCGATCTGATCAAAGATAAACCAACGTATATTTTAATTTTCCATATGACCAAAATATCTATGTAAAATGTACAATGTAGAAAATTTGATTTAAATCACACCCAGTTTAATGAGTATATGCTTATAATTGTAGGACTTTTTCTTTTATGTTACATAAATTAGGGTGCAGGTTCGCCCATTTGTTAATAGTTTGTTAACTGTACGTCATCGGTACTCCCTGGTAATATTGAAAAATTACTAATCCCAGTTGCACACAATAAATGATCAAGTGTCCTGCTTTGAAACGCGTCGAGATGCTGTATCTTTCCCAGGAAGACATCTTGGATATGAAGATCCCAATAAGGGAGATTATTCCCCTCGTCGAGAAGGGGTTAAAGGAGCACGGCCTAGGGCAGGTAGAAAATCCTCCCAAACCAGGCATCCACGCGAAGCCTGACAGCTTCATACATGCAATGCCTGCTTACTACAGGAACCTCGGGATCGGCGGCATCAAATGGGTGAGCGGCTACCCGAGCAACAGGGAGCTGGGGCTCCCCCAGATACTCGGTGTCATGATAACGAATGACATGGAAACGGGGTTGCCGACCTCGATAATGGACTGCAGGTGGATAACGGCTGTCCGAACGGCTGCAGTCTCCGCTGTGACTGCGAGATTCTGCGCCTCGAAGGAGTCGGAGACCCTCGGCGTCGTCGGCTGCGGCGTACAGGGCAGGATGAACCTCGTCGCCCTGAAAGAGGTGGTGAAGTCACTCAAAAGTGTGAAGGCCTATGACATCAATCCCGATGCCTCGATGAAATACAAGAAGGACTTTGAGAAGCAAGTGGGAGTCGAGATCACCCCGGTGGGGAGCGTCGAGGAGGCAGCGAGAGGTAGCGATATCATCCTCACCGCTACGCAGAGGTTGCCGAAGCCACTCGTGAGGAATGAGTGGTTCAAGGCGGGAGCCCTCGGGATGGGATTAGAGGCGAGCCGAGCGTGGTATGGAGATGCAATACTCACCGTCGATAAGTTCGTCACTGACAGTTGGGAGCAAACGGAGCACTTCCATGAACGGGGCGCGTTCCCAGAGGGGATACCAAAGCTCTACGCTGAGTTGGGCGAGATCGTCGCGGGAAAGAAGAAGGGGAGAGAGAATCCTCGAGAGAGGATACTCGCAATAAACATCGGTCTTGCCCTCGAGGATGTCATCGTAGCCGATTACGTCTACAAAAAGGCTGTTGAGAAAGGCGGATACCAGGAGCTCACATTAATGGAGCGTGATTTTTAATCGATTCTATTTGAAAAGAGGCTATTACACCTTTTTTACCTAGTATATAAAAAACAACTAAAGATCGGTTATGGCTAGGGCTTGAGATACCCCCTCAGGTATTTAACCATAGGTTTTCCGAGAGCCTTCTCGACGGGTTCGTAGATCTCGGGGTACCTGTTACCATCACCGACCTTGATCCTCTCCTTAGGTACTGTAACCAGGTAAACGCTATCGCCCTGTTTTAGGGCAGCGCTGGTGACGGGGTCCCCATCTGCGTTGAATGTAGTCATGAGGTCCGGGAAGGTGGCGAGGCGTTTCCCCCCGCTCTCCATTGTCATATACTCGTTGACGTAGCCGAGTTCCCAAATCTTCTCCCCCTTGATTGTCATCACGCCGACGTCGAAGCCTCCCCTCGCCTCGGTCGTCATCTCAACGATCTTCCCCCTCTCTATAATCTCTCCACCTAGGAACTTGGCGGCTGCTTTCACAGCCGCTTCGCCTTTTTTGGATTTTAAATAGGCTTTGCCGAGGTCGATGGCCTGCTGGATAGCGCCGGGAGCACCGTGCCCTAGACACCACTCTACGGGTATTGGGTCGCGGGCCATGGCGATGAGGGCCTTGCAATCGTCAGCCATGAAGCGAATCTGGTTGCTTGTTCTCTGGAGGGTGCCCCAGCAGACCATCTCGGCTCCCTCGGTGACTCCCGCCTTTACCGAGTTGTAGTCTATGCGGTGGATGCCCATACTACCCATCATTGCAGTTGGGTGGGCACGACCGTCACAGGGAATATCGACGACTGGCAAACCAAGCGCCGCTGCTGGTATCCAGCCACCGAAGCTATTCTGGCCGCCGTTCTCGGCTGCAATTACGCCATCGAACTCCACATCTGCCTCCCAGAGCATCTGGACCGCACGTATAAAGTGGCGGGCCTTAGTCTCTCCCTTCTGCGTTGGTGCCCCTAGGGCTGCGACGGTGATGACGTTCCACTCGCGGGGTGTCTCCTCGGGAGACCATAACTCGATCCCGCCGAGCTCTATCGCCAATTTCCCAGCGGCTCGTCCCTCCTCGGGCCAACCACCGCCACCCCCACCGAGAATCGTGCCACCAATCGTCAGGGCTTCGACGTCCTCAATAGTGACCTTCCTGGGCATGACTATCAGAGTAGAGGCCCACGAATCGGGATATAACGGTTCAACATCGAACACCCTAAACGATCGCGGAGGGGATACTGTACTATCAGTTCTCAGAGGTTCCAGGATTGGCAGGAAATCGTAGGTACGTCGTCATCGACGAGAAGGACAACGTGGCCACGGTGGTGGAGAATCTTCGGAAGGCCGAAGTGCTCGAGGTCGGCGCTAAGAATATCACGCTCCTGAGGGACATCCCGGAGGGGCATAAGTTCACCCTCTCAAAGATATCCAAGGGAGAATATGTCGTAAAGTACGGAGAGTGGATAGGCAGGGCAACGGTGGAGATACCGGCCGGCGACCACGCCCATGTCCATAACATAGAGGACATAGTCGATGAGGTGAGGAAACTGTGAATACGACATTCATGGGCTATAGGCGCCCCCACGGGCGAGCGGGTGTCCGTAACTACGTCGCCATCGTCCCAACCGTCCTCTGCAGTGTCCCCATCACGAGGAGCATAGCCGAGGCGACGCATGTTAACGTCTTCCCCCATGAGGGGGGGTGCGGCCAGGTGGGGTCCGAGAAGGAGCACACCCTAAGGGTCCTGGAGGGGGTCGTGAGCCACCCTAACGTTGGGGCGGTCCTCACAGTTGGCCTAAGCTGCGAGCAGATAGATGCGACGAGACTCGCGGAGGCGGCGAGAGATAAGCCTACGCGTCATATCAGGATACACGACGCAGGCGGCAACGGGAAGGCGGTTAGGAGGGGAGTCGAGCTGGTGGGTGAGCTGAAGATGGAAATCCTTGGGACGAAGAGAACTCGTATCGGCGTGGAAGAGCTGACGATCGCGACGCAGTACGGCATCAGCGACACGGGCTCGGGTATTGCGTCGAATCCCGCAGTGGGTGCGATGTCGGATGAGCTGATCGAGTTGGGCGGGGCGGTCATCATAGGCGAGACAGGCAGTCTCTACGGAGCCGCAGGTCTCATGGCTAGGAGGGCCGCTACGAAGGAGATTGGCGACGAGATTATAGCCATGACGGACAGGCTTGAGAATTACTACAAGAGGATGGGACACAGCCTCAGGGAAGGAAACCCCACTCCAGGCAACATCGCCGGAGGCATCACAACCCTCGTAGAGAAGAGTCTCGGCGGCGTCAGGAAGGGCGGCACCACGACGATACGTGGCACTCTCGGCCCTGGAGAAAGGATCATGGGCAAAGGGCTTTGGGTGATGAACACGAGCCACGGCATAGGTAGTTGCGCTGCCGCCGACATGCTCGCCTCCGGGGCGCAGATACTCGCCTACACGACCGGGGGCGGTAACCCGATCGGTTCACCCCTCGCCCCCGTCGTAAAGATAACTGCAACGAAGAAGACCGTGGACAGACTCGAAGACATCATCGATTTCGATGCGAGTCCGGTAATGCTGGGCGATGAGACTGTGGAGGAATGTGGCAACCGCATACTTGAAGAGATGATGGCAGTCGCAGGTGGCAAGCTTGTTCAGGCCGAAAAAACCGGGTATACAGTCTTCGCGATAGGTAATGTAGCGCTGTAAAAATGGGTTGTTAACCGGGGAAGCGGCCACTCTTCTCGAGCTCGAGGAGGGCATTCCACTCACTCTGGGCGTCCTTATGCAGATAATCCAACTGTTCCTCCGACAGGGGGCGGAACCTTCCCTGAGGCTTCAAGTACTCGGCGACGGGGTGTAGCTCCTTCTGCTTAATATTGAGCTTGAAGTTCCCTCGTCTATCTCCATGAAAGGCCATGTTCTGGTTTGAACGGCAAGCTTGCTGATTTCAACCGTTTTACTTTCGGGAAAGTACCATCCTGTCGCGCAGGGCTGGTGGATGTGGAGGAAAGCTAAGCCCTTCCCAGCCTTTCACCTCAACGACCTTCCTTGTCTTCCTCTAAGTCTGGGAGGTAGCTGAGGCTCGCTGTCGCGATATAGGGTATCCTGTAGGTGGCCATTATCATCTCGAGGTTCTTGCGCCGCGCGCGTAACCTCAATAACATTGCCGGGTCGAGGCATGGGACGCGGTGATGCTTAGTTTTGCTGCCTTGACCATCCTAGACTCCATGAAACTTCGAGTAAAAGGGATAAAAGGTTAAGTCTGAATATACCATAATTATTCCTAAGGGAATAGGTGAGGGCGCACTCGGGGCATAGATGTAAATATCGAGGCGACTTAAACCTCTTCGACTTCCTTGCTTGAATCCAAGAAATTTTACTCGAGACTTGGCGCGACCTTCGCACCAGGCATAATGAACTCGATAATCCTCCCAAGGCCGGGTGTAAAGCTGATTAGGTTCACTGGTGGCGCCTACGATGTCCCTAGCCTCCCCTCCGCGGAGGTGAAGAGGATATTCGAGGAGGCCTCACCCCAGAACTGGGCGGAGATGCTCCAGTACGGCGGGACCGCCGGGATGCCGTCGCTGCTGAAGGAGTTGTCAACCTTCATGGCGGGGTACAAGATCAAGGCTGATCCAGCGAAGGAGATCATAGTCACAACAGGGAGCCAAGAGGCAATCGACCTCGTCGCCAGGGTCTTCATAGATAAGGGAGACCCGATAATCGTCGGCGCCCCCACTTACCTCCAAGCCCTCTCTGCCTTTAAGCAGGCGAACCCAAAGTTCGTCGACATCCCCATCGACTCCGACGGCATGGATGTGGATTCTCTAGAGAGGAAGCTGAAGAAGATCAATACAGTTGGAAAGAAGGCTAAGATGCTCTACATAATACCCAGCTTCCAAAACCCCGACAGCAGCTTGATGACGATGGAGAGGAGGAAGAGAGTGTTAGAGCTTGCCGAGGCGCACGACTTTATTATTTTCGAAGACAACCCCTACGGCTACCTTAGCTTCGAAGGGCCTATGCCGACCCCCCTCGCTGGTATGGACAAGTCCGGAAGGGTGATGTACACCAGCACCTTCAGCAAGATGGTCTCTCCCGGCATGAGGATCGGGTGGATAACGGCGAATCCCGATTTCACCGGTCACATGATCGAGGCGAAGAACAATATCAGCATCTGCAACGACGGTCTCAGCCAATACGCCGCGGCAGAACTCTTCAAGCGCGGTGACGTCGAGAGGCAGATACCGAAGGTGACCAAGGTCTACCGGAAGAAGAGAGACATTATGCTAGAGGCAATGGAGACGAGCTTCCCAAAGAAGGCGAAGTGGGAGGAGCCCAAGGGAGGTTTATTCCTCTGGGTAAGGTTCCCGAAGAATTTCAGCACAGATGAGGTCCTAAAGGACTCGGTGGCGAAGGGCGTCGCTTTCGTCCCGGGGAGCCTCTTCTTCACAAAGCCCGTCCACAACTACATGCGCCTCAACTACAGCCTCCCCTCCGAGGAGGATATAGTAACCGGGATACAGATGCTGGGAAGGTTACTCAAGGAAAAACTCCAATAGTAACCCCAGGCTTTTCACTCTCCTGCCAATCCGTTTTCTACTTATACTTTCAAGTTTTTCGCGCGCGTGCGCAAAGAAAGGCGATCTTGAGAAATTAATGCTGTTTAGCCCTCGACTACGTACTTTGGCTCTGTGTCGCCTCCCCAAGGGAACGGCGTAGGAGTCGACCTGTCGTACATTTCGAAGACCAGGGTATGCAGGGATGCATCTCTGGTGGTGAAGGGCTTACTCTCCCTCTGGAACAGTATCGCCCTGTAGGAGTTAAGAATGACTGCGAGTGTGTCCGCCGTGGCCTTGATCTCGTCCCTCTGGTTCTCATAAAGTGTAATCTCTCTATCGTCTCTCGGGATCACCCTTTTCTCTATGCTGTAAGCCCCTGCGAGACCCCGGGCGACCTCATCTAGATTGAGGGGTTTTAACCAGCGGAACCTGACAAAGTGATAAGGTTTCGACAACCCCGTTCACTATGATGATCCCTCGAAATAGCACCGTATAGGTGTAACGGTCCGGGTCCGGATGCTAAACTCTTTATCGCATCCAGCCACACCGTATTCTGTGTGACTGGTTTTGCGTTTCGACTTCATGTTTGAGGGTGGGCACATCGTCGATGGCTCGGGAAACACCTGGTTCAGGGCCGACTTAGGAGTAGTCGGGGACAAGATCGAGGCCATCGGTGACCTGGGGGGCGCGCAGGCGGAGAGGAAGGTGAACACGAGGGGGTACATCGTCGCCCCCGGCTTCATGGATATACACAGCCACAGCGACGTCCCCCTCCTCGTTGATCCCCGAGTTGAGTCGAAGGTCTACCAGGGGATCACCGTCGAGGTCGTCGGTAACTGCGGGAACTCGGCCGCGCCAATGAACAAGGAGGTGAAGGCCTATAGGGAGAAGTACGGGCGCGGTAGCGTCCCGGACGACTTCAAATTCGACTGGGTCTCTATGAAGGACTACTTCGACCGCGTGGACCGTCAAGGGGTGAGCTTCAACGTAGCGACATGGGTTGGTCATGGTACGGTCCGCCAAAACGTCATGGGTTACGATGACAGGGAGCCCACCGACGCTGAGTTGCGGAAGATGAAGAAGCTCGTCGACAATGCTATGGGCGATGGTGCTTACGGGATGAGCACCGGACTCATCTACCCACCCAGCGTCTACGGGAAAACGCCTGAGATCGTAGAGCTCGCCAAGGTCTCCGCGAAGCACGGTGGCCTCTACGCGAGCCACATCAGGGGGGAGGAAAACAACTCCCTGATCGCGGCAGTGAAAGAGGCGATAGAGATCGGTGAGAAAGCGGATCTCCCAGTACATATAGCCCACTTCAAGGCATCGGGGAAGAAGGCGTGGGGGATGGTTATGCAGAGTCTCGCCCTCGTTGAGGAGGCGAGAACCCGAGGCGTCGACGTCACCTACGACCAGTATCCTTACATCGCTTCTAGCACCGGTCTCGCCGCCATCATACCCCACTGGGCACATGAGGGGGGCCCAGAGAAATTGATGGAGCGACTCCGTGACCCAGAGTTACGCAAAAGGATGGCCCGGGAGCAGCGCATAGAGCGCGACTGGAACGGAGTTCTCGTCGTCTTTGCAAAGAACAACCCGCAGTACAACGGGAAGACGATCGCGGAGATAGCAAAGGGGCAGGGGAAGAAGCCCCACGATGCCGCCTGCGACTTGCTCCTCGCGGAGAACACCCAGGTCCCGAGCATCATGTTTGGCTTGAACGAAGAGGACGTAAAGTACGTGATGAGGAGTCCCATCGGAATGGTTGGTAGCGACGGCTCCGCTATAAGCCCCAACGGAATCCTCGGCGTGGGTAAGCCCCATCCAAGGTTCTACGGAACATTCCCCAGGGTCCTCGGGAAGTACGCCCGAGAAGAGAAGGTGATTAGCATTGAGGAAGCAGTCAGGAAGATAACAAGCGCCCCGGCTCAGCGCCTAGGCCTCAAGGATCGCGGCCTATTACGGGAGGGCTATAAAGCGGACATCGTCGTATTCAACCCAGAGACCGTAAAGGACGAGGCGACCTTCACTGATCCCCACAGGTTCCCCACGGGGATACCCTACGTCATCTGCAACGGTGTATTCACCATAGACAAGGGTAAGCACACCGGAAAGCTTCCCGGAATAACCCTCCGCAGGGGGCATTAACCCCGCGCCGGAAACCACCTTATCCTCGTGGGAGCCGTTTCTCACCATCAACCAGGTGTTATTCCCCTTATGGCAAGATTCAGAGTCGAGTTCGACAACCGCCTTCTCAGTAGGATAAACGGCTGTTTAGCAGGGGTCGCGGTGGGCGACGCCCTCGGCATGCCAATGGCTGGCTGGACCCCTATAGAGGTCAGGCGCCGTTACGGTACGGTGAGGGGGCTGATAGCACCGGTCTCCGACCATCTCCTACACGGAAAGCTTCTCCTCGGGTCGATCACGGATGACACCCAACTAACTATGGCGATAGTTGACATGATACTCACCGACGACAGGCGCGCGCAAAGAGACGTCGCCACTCTAGCGAACGCCGTCGGAGCCATAAAGGTGGGGAAGAAAGCCACGGGGAGAAATGTCCCGACGCTGGAAGAGGTCAGGGGCTTCCTCGAGGAGAGAGGTCTCGGCATCGCTGTTCGTCTCGACTAGCTGCAGAGCTTGTAGCGCTATATAAAGGGCTTAAATGCAAAGCGATTGGGACTATACTGATCGAATTGGTAATGATAGTGAAGCGGAAGGACGCGCCCCGGCTGGATACGGTGAAAGGGCGCCACGGTGAAATCCTCATGGCTGGCGAGAAATGCATGATGATGATCAACACCATCGAGCCTGGGCTCCCCACTCCGATGCATAGCCACCCTCACGAGCAGATCGGATACCTACAGGAGGGGGAGGGTGACCTCTACATGGGAGAAGAGAAGGTCCACATTAAGGCTCAGTGCACTTTCGTTGCGCCCCCAAACGTCCCACACAACTTCGACGCCACTGGGAGCAAACCCGCCGTCCTCATTGAGTGCTTTGCCCCACCAAGGGAGGACTACCTCGAACGCGTCTATAAAGAGGTAAAGAAAAAGAGGTAGGGCTACCTCAGGTTCTCTAGCATCCTGAAGTCTTCCTTAACTGTGTTGAGGACGACGTGGGTGTTCGTTCTCTCTATGTCCGGCATACTGAGCAGTGCCTTGGGGAACTCGCTCAGCTCCTGCCTGTTCTTGAACTTCGCGACGACTATGCTGTCTATCTCACCGGTGATGTCGTATACGCCACAGACGTAGGGTAGTTTACTTATCGCTTTCTGTACCTCGATCAGCTTCCCTCTTGCTACGGTGATCTCTATGATTACTGTGAGTTCGTAGCCGAGCCTTTCCCAGTCTACCATAATGGTGTAGTCCTTGATCACCCCCGCCGACTCGAGGCGGGTTGTGTGATTGATGACGGTCGCGGTGCTAACGCCTATCGCCTTCGCCAGCTCCCTCTGACTTCTTTTAGAGTTCTTTAACAACTCCTGGAGGAGCTTCTTGTCTATCTCATCGAGCATGAACATCGGTGCTTCGTCTCCTATTAGAGATTATTTAGTTTATCTATACGCATGTATATTAAAGTTATCATAAGTTTAATATATGTAGATTGATTAGGCTGATTTCATTATCTTGTGGGGGAGGCAGGTTTGTCGAGTGAGAGGGGTTACGGAACGGCGGCTGCGATCCTTGTCTCGATAATCTGGGGGCTCAGCTTCGTTGCCGCGAGCATAGTACTCACGACCCTCTCGCCCGTAATCCTCGCGACGGTGAGATTCATGATAGCGTCTGTAGTCTACTTACCGGTCATAATTTGGGAGTATAGGAGGGGAAACAGACCCACGACCGCGGACCTGAGGGAGCTCGCTCTATTCGGCTTCCTGAGCATAAGCATCTACTTCTGGCTTCAGTATACAGGCGTCCAGTACGCCGGGGCAGGAGTCTCAGCCGTCCTCGTAACGGGGCTAATACCCGTTTTAACCGGCCTATCTGGCGCGGTTCTACTGAAGGAGAGGTTCAACCTCAAGAGGGGGTTCGGAGTCGCACTCGGCCTGACCGGCGTCGCCCTCATCACCCTCCCCAAGCTAATCGTGGGCAACATTGACTGGCTATTCTTCGTCGGCGTCGCCTGCCTACTGGGGAACGCCATCTGCTGGAGCATGTACTCCACACTCAGTCGCCGGCTAATGAAGAGGATAGGTAAGCCGCTGATGGTCACGGCTTACACGACGCTCTGGGGGATGTTATTCCTCCTCCCGATGAGCCTAACCTCCGACTGGGGAGTTCTCTCATCCCTCACCGCGAACCAATGGTGGAGCATATTGTACCTAGCAATAATATGTAGCAGCGGTGGGTACTTCCTTTGGAATTATGCCCTCAGCAAGACCGAAGCGGTCAAGGCTTCGGTCTGGCTATACCTTGAGCCGGTTGCTGCTTTGATAGGCTCCTTCGCCCTATTTGGTCTGGTCCCTACGCCCCTCACCTTTATTGGCGGAGCAGTCATACTGACTGGCGCCCTCCTCACGAGTCTCTCCAAATAGTAGAGCCTGTGAATTCTAAGGTCAATAAGTATACATATGTATAGTAATAAATCGATAAAATATATATTACACTTCGACAGTAGCACTTTATTATGACTAAGAGTACGTTGACCCACCCAGAGGGCGTAGTACCGATAATGGAAGAAGTGAAAAAACATGATATACGATACATTCGTTTAATCATCGTCGACCTAAATGGAATGCCGAGGGCTCTGTTAATCCCCGAGTATGAGCTACCGAAGGCCCTCAATGAAGGGATAGGCATCGATGGCTCCAGCATAGGACTTGTCAACATTGAGCACAGCGACCTCGCAGCACACCCAGACCCGACCACGTTTCTCACACCCATGTGGGAGACCCCCGGGGTCGCCATCATGTTCACCTACTTGAGTAATCCTGATGGGACTCCTTTCGACGGGGACAGCCGCGGCCGACTCAGAGCGACTCTCGACGAGCTCGAGGAGAAGGGTATCGGCTTCAACACTGGGCCGGAGCTCGAATATTTTTATGTCCAGCGGACCAACGGAAGTATAACTCCCTACGGCTCCGGAGGATACTTCTACCTACCACCAATGGACCCCACAGAGGACATGAAGCTGGAGACGATGATGAACTTAGAGGCCGCCGGATTCCAGCTCGAGAAGATACATCACGAGGTCGCCATGGGTCAGCAGGAGATCAACTTCCGCTACGCCGACGCCCTCAAGACAGCGGACAACGCGACACTCTACAAACTTGTCGTAAAAACAATAGCCGAGAAACACGGCACCTCGGCGACTTTCATGCCTAAGCCTTTCTGGGGCGCAAACGGCTCGGGCTGCCACGTCCACCAGAGCCTCATGGACCTAAAGACGGGTAGGAATCTCTTCGGAGACCGCGACAGCGAGACGGGGCTCTCGAAAATGGCCTTCAGCTACATCGCTGGCATCCTTAGCCACGCAAGGGCGATGAGCATGATCGTCGCCCCCCTGGTCAACAGCTACAAGAGGCTCGTCCCGCACTTCGAGGCCCCAGTCTACATAGCCTGGGGTCTCGGGAACAGATCAGCCATAGTCCGCGTGCCTCAGTACCCGGGGGATAAGGCCAAGGTGACCAGGATGGAGTACCGCCACCCCGATCCGAGCTGCAACCTCTACCTCGCCGAGACAGTCATGCTGAGGACAGGCCTTGACGGCATAAAGAAGAAGACAGAGCCACCCGAGATATTCGACGAGAATGTCTACCACGCGAGGGATCTCGAGATGCTCCCTGAGAACCTCGGTGAGGCGATCGATGTCTTCGAGAAAGATCCGGTTGTCGCTGGGGCAATTGGGGAGTACATCACTAAGACCCTGACCAAGGCGAAGCGGTCTGAGTACGACGCTTACCTCAAATATGTTGGCACAGACTGGGCGTCGAGTCGCCCAAGAATCACGCCCTGGGAGATCGAGAGGTACCTGACGACCTGCTAAAACGACGCGGGCACCCCATCTCCTCTACCTTTTTCGGGAGATCCTCCAACTCCTCCACCATCTTGCCGTACCACCGGTCTAGCATCCCCCTTATTGAAGTCTTGAGCCTCTCCGGAGGCACAGCCTGGTAGACGAACTTATACCCGCCAAGCCCGATCAGCTCCTCCTCACGGGTCGCCAGCCCCTTCTCCACAAGCGACTGGAGGAGTCTCTGCGTGGTAGGTCGACTCTTATCTAGCCTCTCGGCTACCTCCTGCACTGTTGTTTTCCCGAGGCCTGAGAGCGCACAATATGCCTCGACCTCCACGGTTTTGATCCCGAGGGCGCACCTCATCAGGTCGTCTGCGCCTAGTTCGGGGGCATTAATTAGGCTCTGCAACTCCCTCAGAGACATGTGTTCAATGATGTTGAACATCTTAAAATATCTTTATATCTAGCGCACCCCAAAACAAGAACGATTGAAGAATGGCAGAACATAAGACAGTCGAGGTAACCGACGCCTCCTTCGAGGAGTTCATCGCGAAGAACAAGCTCGCCG
>CAZIKD010000019.1:0-14210 GCA_964539725.1 uncultured Candidatus Bathyarchaeia archaeon
ATGGAAACAATATCACAAAATAATTTGAAGTATTTGGATGAAGACTATTATAGAAGTGCAACAAAGCAAAACTACACTTCTGGACTTCAAGTCTTCTTCAAATCTATGGGGAAAGATTTGGGATTTGCCGATGAGTATCTTGATGAACTTAGAAGTGGGAAGAGGAGCTTTGAGAGGGACATCAACAACTTCACAATTGGGTTGAAGGGTAGGCCATCAACCTCAATCTCACGCGCGCAACGTCGGTCATTTTATTAAAAATAGATAAAAATAAAAAAAAGTTTGTGCGGAACTTATCCACACTCATGACTCACTGAACGGCTTAGTACCTTCTCGGTGGCCTGTGCTTGGCGAAGCACTCTTGACAGTAGACCGGACGGCCCTCTGTTGGCTTGAAGGGGACTTCCGTCTCCTTGCCACAGTCAGAGCACGTTACTTTATGCATCTCGCGTGGTCCGCTATCAAAGCTGCGCCTTTCTCTATATCCCATTTTTTTCACTCCTTTGCTGTATAACGGTCACCTAAAAGGCTCCCAATATACTCGGATACATCCAACATCCTCACTTTTAAACCTATGCGCGAATATTTTCAGGTGCGCGTGCTACCTCAGTTTGAATTTTGGAAGATTCTTTGTCCTAAAAAGAGTTATCGACTTTCCAACCTTGAAATTTATGAGCACACCAATTAGAAAAAAAGCTACAAAGACACATTAACTAAGTGTTCGAAGATTAAATTTTAATGCCATTCAAAAAATGTATAGTTAACTAATCTGTTTTTTAAAAAAATAGGGGCTACTATTTGCCCCTGTTCTTCTCGGCGTATTCCCTGGCGAGCTCGAGGGGTGGATGGATGTCGATTGGGATCGGTGAGACGTACTTCTTACCAGCGAGGCGCTTCACTTGCTCCTCCTTTGCCATCTTCACGAGTTCGGGTTTTGTCAGCAAGTCGAGCGTGGTTCCGGCGGTGACCTTGCTACTGAATAAGAGGCTCTTATGGCCGAGGCCCATGGCACCACAGGCGACCCACTGCCAACTATGCGCCGGGCTTCCGAGGGGGTACATAGCCGTGTTGTACTCCACCGCGGGCACAACCCAGCTCACGTCGCCCACGTCGGTTGAGCCGGCGCTGCAGTAGTCCTCGCCAAAGGGGTCAAGGACATCATCCGCCATCTCCATGTCAGCATATCTCTCCCAAGTCGGCACCTTCTGCCTCTTCATGTCGTCGATCTTCACCTGTCTATCTAGGTTGGCGTTGATCTTCTTGGCGAACTCCAGCTCTTCGGAACTGTGCTGGGGTGCGCCGATCTCCTTCATGTTCCCAGTTATTACCTCAGCTATCGTCTTGTTGGGGATGAGGTTTGAGAGCCCCATGATGAACTCGACTTTGAGGGTCGTTTCCGTCATCAGAGCAGCGCCCTCTGCGATCTTTATTATCCTCTTGTAGATGGAGTCGAGCTGGTCACGCTGCGGGGCTCGTATATAGTACCAGCTCCGTGCGTAGTCGGGGACTACGTTTGGCTGCCCCCCGCCGACTTCGATAACGTAGTGAAACCGAGCTTCCTGGATCACGTGCTCTCTAAGGTAATTGACGCCAACATTCATCAGCTCGATGGCGTCGAGGGCGCTCCTGCCCTGCTCGGGGCTCCCCGCTGCGTGGCTGGTCTTCCCATAGTAGTGGAACTTGACACCGTTGACAGCTGTGCTGCTTCCGATGGTCGCGGTGTTGAGGGAGTTGGGGTGGTGACTGATGACGGCGTCGACGCCGTCGAAGAGACCAGCGCGCACCATGAAGACCTTCCCGACGAAGTTCTCCTCCGCAGGTGTCCCGAAGAACATAATTGTCCCCTTAGCCTTCGCCTTCTCCATCGCATAGCGGACAGCAATCGCACCAGCTACACCACTGGTTCCATGGATGTGGTGGCCACAGCCGTGACCCGGCGCCCCCTCCTTGAGTGGCGTCTTCTCAGGGACAACCTTATTACTGATTCCTGGGAGAGCGTCGAACTCACCCATAATCCCGATGACAGGCTTTCCACCCCCCCAAGTAGCGACGAAGGCCGTGGGCATCCCGGCGACACCAGCCTCAACCTTGAAGCCATGCTTCCTCAGCTCATCTTGGAGCAGCTTGGAGCTCTTCATCTCGTTGAGTCCGAGTTCGGCGTAGCCCCAAATAGTGTCCGCTACTTCTATGATCCTCTTCTGGTTATGGTCTATCCAGCCCCATGCGGTCTCCTTAACCATGGGTGAAAGGAAGTGGCGCCATATGTATAAGATCACTTAGTCGAAGGCGCTGATGACTGCGAAGGTTTGCAGTGATTGATGGATTAGAAGACGCGAAGTTAGGGGGAATTTCCACGTTTAAGGGATGAACTAGCTCCCCTTCAACTTCTCAGCTGCTATCTTCGCGATAGCGAGTGGTGGGTCGATGTCGTTGGGTATCGCGCATCGGTAGGTCCTGCCCTGCATCTTCTTGGCGTGCTCCTCCTTCGCCTTAGCGAGCAGTTCCGGCTTAGTTAGGAGGTCGAGGGTGGCCCCCGCCATCGTCTTCGCCGCGAATATGAGGCTCTTGTGGCCTAGGCTTGTGCCGCTGCAGGCGACGGTCTGCCAGCTGTGGCCGGGGGCGCCGAGGACGAAGGCTGCGGTGCTAAACTCCATGGTGGGGGTCTGCCAGCTCACGTCGGCGACGTCGGTGGAGCCACCGCTGATCTCCCCCTCGTTCCAGGGGTCGAGGATGTCTTTCATAATGTCGATGTCGACGTATTTCTCCGGATGGGGCATCTTCGACTTCCGGAGATTGTCGACCTTCTGCTCCCTCGGGAAGCTCTTAGCGATCTCGGCCGCGAAGGCGAGTTCCTGAGCCGTGTAGTTGGGTGCGCCCACTTCTTTCATGTTAGAGACGACGACCCCGCTTAACACCTTGTTTGGGAGAATATTGTAGACTCCGGTTAGGAAATCGACTTTCAACGCTGTCTCTGTCATCAGGGCTGCGCCCTCCGCTATCTTTCGTATGCGGGCGTAGATGTGGTCGACCTGGTCTCTCTCCGGAGCTCGGATGTAGTACCAGCTCCTCGCGTAGTCTGGTACGACGTTTGGCTGCCCGCCGCCCTCCTCGATGATGTAGTGGATTCGGGCCTTGTCTATGACGTGTTCACGGAGGTAGTTGACGCCGATGTTCATGAGTTCGACAGCGTCCAGGGCGCTCCTCCCCTGTTCGGGTGAGCCTGCAGCGTGGCTAGTCTTCCCGTAGTAGTGGAACTTTACTGAGTTGATTGCGGTGCTGCTGCTGAGGCCCGCGGTGTTGACGGAGCCAGGGTGGTGGCTGAGGCAGGCGTCGACGCCCCTGAAGAGGCCGGTGCGCACCATGAAGACCTTGCCATCGTAGTTCTCCTCGGCGGGGGAGCCGTAAATCTTCAACGTGCCCCCGATTCCCTCCTCCTTCATCTCGCGTCGAGTTGCGATCGCGGCAGAGACCGCTGTTACGCCGTGGATGTTGTGGCCGCAGCCGTGACCTGTGGCGCCTGGTTTAGATGGCTCCTTCCTGGGCACCTTTTTGTTACTAAGGCCGGGGAGTGCGTCGTACTCTCCCATGAGGCCGATGGTTGGGCCCTCGCCGTTGCTCCACTTCGCGACGAAGGCGGTTGGCATACCCGCGACGCCGCGCTCAACCTCGAAGCCTTGCCTCTCGAGCTCGTCGGCGAGGAGTTTGTTGGACTTGTCCTCGACGAGCCCCAGCTCCGCGTACTCCCATATCCTGTCGCTTAGCTCAACTATATGTTTCCTGTTTTCATCGATCCAGTCCCAGGCTCTCCTCTTGGTCAATGGTCCACCTTCTTGGATCATCCTACTTTACCCAGTAAAACCCTTGGCTTTTTCCTAGGGGCTTTTTGGCCTTCTGCCTACTAATGTTTATAACGGGCTATGAAGGGGATGTGATGATCGCTATGTCCTGTAACTGTGGTTGTGGCTGCGGCGCTAGCAAGAAGAAGGAAGAGAAGAAGCCGAAGAAGGAGTAAATTCTCTTAATCTCAGATCTTTTTTATCTAGTTTTTTGGTATCCAGAAGGTTTAATGGCTCGTGTGGTCTGGTTCTCGTCTAAGTGGTCCGTTTGGAACTCGACACCATCTCCTTGTTGCTTTTAGCTGTCGGTCTTTCTATGGACGTTCTATCCGTCTCCGCGGTTACCGGGTTTGGACTGGGTAATATAAGTTCGAAGCAGGTGGCTCGCTTGGCGGCGGCCTTCGGTAGTTTTCATGTTTTCATGCCGATAATGGGCTGGCTCGCTGGATCGACGATCGTGGATCTGATATCCGGCTACGATCATTGGGCCGCTTTCCTTCTCCTAGCCTTCGTCGGGGGGAAGATGTTCATACAGGGGGTCAGGGGTGGGGAGGAGGTGGAGGTGGATAGTATACTCGGTGTAAAGAGTCTGCTGCTCTTCAGCGTCGCGGTGAGCATCGACAGTGTTGCTGTTGGGCTGAGCTTCAGCTTAGAGAAGGTCACTATTCTTGTCCCTGCGCTTGTAATTGGGGCTACAGCGTTCGTCTTCACATACCTTGGAGTTTATCTTGGAAATAAGACTGGTCATTGGCTGGGCAAGTGGTCCCAGATTCTTGGAGGAGTGATCCTCTTTGGGATCGGGCTCCGCGTACTCCTGAGTCATCTGTTGGTTTGAGAGGTTACTCTTGAGCCTTCATCGCCGCGACCTTGGCTATCTCGAGAGGCGGAACGCAGTCGTCTGGGATGGGAGTCTTGTAGGTTCTGCCCTTGAGTCGCTCAACTTGCTCCTTCTTCGCCTTTGTGATTAGATCGGGCTGTTTAATGAGGTCGAGGGCGGTCCCGGCTATGGTCTTGGCTGCGAATGTGAGACTCTTGTAGGCGACGGTGCTGCCGCTCATGGCGACGAACTGCCAGCTGTGGCCGGGGGCGCCGAGGATGTTGAGGGTCGTGCCGAACTCGACGGTTGGGCACTTCCAACTGACGTCGCCTACGTCGCTGCTGCCTGCCATGACCTCTCCGTCCCCCATGGGGTCGAGGATGTCAGTGGGGAGGTCGACGTCCAGGTACCTCTCGTAGTGGGGGAGCTTGACCTTACGTAGCATGTCTATCTTCTGCTCTTTGGGGAAGCTCTTGGCGATCTCGGCTGCGAACTCTAGCTCCTTCTTTGTATAGGTGGGGGCTCCAACCTCACGCATATTCTTGACGACCGTCTCAGCAACGACCCTGTTGGGGATTATATTGTTGAGACCGTCGATGAACTCGACCTTGAGCGTGGTCTCTGTCATGAGGGCGGCTCCTTCGGCGATCTTTAGGATGCGTTTGTAGATAGGGTCAAGCTGATCCCGCTCTGGTGCGCGTATGTAGTACCAGCTGCGGGCGTAGTCGGGGACTACGTTTGGCTGTCCTCCGCCGACCTCGATGACGTAGTGGACGCGTGCGTCCTGTATGATGTGTTCGCGGAGGTAGTTGACGCCTATGTTCATGAGTTCGATGGCGTCGAGGGCACTGCGGCCCTGCTCTGGATTGCCAGCGGCGTGGCTTGTCTTTCCGTAGTAGTGGAACTTGACGCCGTTGACGGCTGTGCTGCTGCTGAGGCGGGCGGTGTTCATGCTGCTGGGGTGGTGGCTGAGGCAGGCGTCTACGTCGTCATAGTGGCCCTCCTTTACCATGAAGACCTTGCCTGCGTAGTTTTCCTCGGCGGGTGTGCCGAAGAACTTGACTCGTGCCTTGATCTTCTCGGCTTCGAGTTCGTAGCGGAGGGCTATGGCTCCTGCCATGCCGCTGACTCCGTGGACGTTGTGGCCGCAGCCGTGGCCGGCGTGGCCGGTTTTGAGGGGGTCCTTCTCGGTTTTGACCTTCTGGCTTATTAGGGGTAGGGCGTCGAACTCGCCCTGGACTCCTATGCAGGGTCCTCCCTTGCCCCACTCGGCGACGAAGGCGGTTGGCATCCCCGAGACGCCGCGCTTGAGCTTGAAGCCATGCTTCTCCAGCTCGTCGGCGATGAGCTTACTTGATCTGGTCTCCCAGAGCCCGAGCTCAGCGTATCCCCAGATCTTGTCACTCATCTCAGCGAGGTGTTTTGTATTGTCATCTACCCATTTCCACGCTGTCTGCTTCAACTTGATTCCTCTGCTTATGTTGCTAAGCTTTGGTATAAGAATCTTTGAAGATTGCATTCACCCCAAAGATTCTGTGTACTCTCCATCTCACGCGTGGTTTTAGAAGAAGTTAAGGAATCTATGGTGTTAATGAACCTGAGAGACTGGATTAGATTCCAAGCGCGTTGTCCAAAAAAGTCCAAATAGTTTACATTCCTTTTCCCCTAGTCCATGAATACGTCCGGCGTCCATGTTTCGTCCAATCGTCCATTTTTTGTCTAAGATCCTCCTTCAGCGTGGTATCCCTTTGAATTTCCTGACTCACTTCTCAATACGGGGATGTGCCGGATGATTAAGGTAGAGCAAGTTATTTGTAGTGTCACTTGGAGCTCTTGGACCACCGAAGCTGAAGAGAGATTGGTTGGACTGGTGAGACCTTTCAAGACTTGCTTGGACGCTTGAGAATACTATGGACGATCTTGTGGTAATATTGGAGTAGGTGGGCGACCTTGGACTCCTTTAACCTGGATCGTTAACTCGGACGGTTTATTGGGTCGCACGCGTGAAAGCACACTTTTGTGCGAGATCTACTAAACTCCCTCGTGTGTAACTCACAGACTGTTTACTACGCGAAGACATTTTCGAATCTCTTAACCAGATCCTTCTCTTGGCCGGGTAGGAGCATTAGGGTGTTTATGATGAAGTTGTTGCTGTCGCCCCAGTAGCGTACCCATATCTCGGGGTCCTCCTCCTTCAGCTTCTTAACAATCGCTGTGACCTCCTCGATCCCCTTGTCAATGAAGTGGACGTTCAGGCCAAGCGTGTTGTATGCTATCCCGCTTCCACCTTTGGGGATGTAGCTTATCCTCGCCTCCCTGAGGCCGGGGAGCTTCCTGATCCTCTTCTCGATGTAGCGGGCCCTCTCCCATGCGGGGGCGATCCTCTCAGTCTCGTGGTCGAGCGTCATCCACCTCTTGAAGGCGACTATGAGGCCCACTATCTCCTGCCTGTCCAGCTTGTAGCCGCGGCCGATGCTCCTCCACTTCCCAGGTGTCTCGTCTGGACCTGATTCGACGCCGATGAAGCTGTGGAGGGCCATCGACTCTATCAGTTCCCTGCGCCCGATGGCGAATCCCGTGCTGTTAGGGCCGAGTACGTATTTGCCGCCGAAGGCCACGATGTCTGCCTTCATATCTGCGAACATCTTGAAGTTGCTCACTGGGTATGTCATTCCAGCAGCGTCCACGATGACGGGGACTCCGTGGTTGTGGGCCATCTTGATTAGATCTTTTAGCAGAGGTACGCCCCTTTTCGGGGCGGTTGGGTACGCGTAGTGGATCCCCGCCGTCTTATCCGTGATGGCGGCCTCGAACTCATCCACGCCACACCCCCATTTCTCGTCCCCCACGAACACGAACTTACCACCAGCTACCTCCATAGCCCTGTCGTAAACATAGAGCCTATTATTGCGCTGTATGATGAACTCGTTCCTCATCTCCGTGGTGTCAGGGAGGCGTCTCATCTTCTCAGGGTCCTTCCCCGCCATGCAAGCTGCCGCCCCGAGGACGAGCGCCGCGAATCCGCCGCTAGTGATCCACGCGGCCTCCGCCCCCGTGCCCTCCGCGATTATCCTACCACCCTTCTGAAGGAGGTCCCACATGTTGCAGTAACTCTTACTCGCCTCATTCATCGCCTCCTGTACTTCTCTGGGGATGGTACTCCCGCCGAGGCGTGTGAGTGCGAAGGCCGCGTTGACGACACGTTTGACACCAATCTCAGAATAGACGCTCATGGAATGGAGAGAAGCTACGAGGTGATAAAAAAGTTGGGGGAATCCTTAAAGGCCTATTCGATGATTCTTCGCTCCCTGCGTAGGAAATCCCCGATGTCGAAGATGTTCCCCAGCAGCTTCCTCTCATCATGTATCTCCACCCTCCCGTAGCCGAGGCAATCATCCCCCAGCATCACGAGGAAGCAAGCCCCCTCCTCGAGAACGCCCTTCGCCCTAATGATGCTCTCCTCAAATATGTCCCGTCCACAAACGAAGAGCCACCCCACGCGTTCATCCACCCACACCTTATTTGCCCCCTCATTCTTACCCAGCTCACGCATTAGGGACGCACCCGGTATGAACTCCCCCTTCGTTCGCCCTAGGAGCTTACCAGCGTAGACCATCCTCCCGCGGTCGTGTATCTGAGCCGCGACCTCCGGACCGACGACGAAGCGTCTATCGTTGAGGTTTATCCTCTCCCCCACAGGCTCGTAGGTGGCGCCTATCGCCGCGAGGAAATCCCTCAGTTCCCTCATGGCTTCACAACCTTCGCGACGAAGAACCCCTGTGTCTCCATCTCGTCCGGCCAGAACCTCCTGCACCTCGCTACCTCGCCGCTCAGGCTCTTGCCCAGCACCTCCGTGAGCGCCGGGCTCCCAGGCCCCTCGACCTCAACCAGTTCAACGTCATGGTCATCGAGGAGCCATTGTATGTTGAGCTCATCCTCCTCCGGCTCGAGACTACAAGTTGTGTATACCAGGGTCCCACCGGGCTTTAGCAACCCCACCGCCGCTCCTAGGAGCCTCCTCTGCTCCACTGCATTAGCCTCGACATCTCTGATGCTTCTCTTACTAAACCAGGAGCGGTCAGTCACATAGTTACCGGAGCAGGGTGCGTCTAGGAGGACCTTGTCGAAGAGGGTTCCGCCGTAGTCGAGTCCGACTGCATCGGCGCAGTATGCGACACAGTTGACCACGCCAGTTCGCTCGAGGTTGTTCTCCATAGCATAGAGACGATCACGGCGCACATCCACGGCTACGATTGCGCCCCTGTTACCCATCCAAGCCGCCATCTGCGTTGTCTTCCCACCCGGCGCCGCACACATGTCCAGTATCACACTCCCCTCTATCGGCGCCAGAACCTCGACCGGGAACTGTGCTGCGGCCTCCTGGATCGAGAAGAGGCCGAGGAGATATTCGAAGCTAGATCCAACGCTCGACTCGCCCCCCTCAATATAGTAACCGTCCCTCAGCCAAGGAATTCCTGTCAGCTTTACACTCCTAGCCTCAAGCCTCCCCACAACCTCCTCCCGGCTAGCCAAGTGAGTATTGACTCTGATCGCTCGCTTCGTCCTCTCACTCCCCAGAAGTTCATGCCCCATAGCCCTGTAGCGGTCGAGGAAGAAGCCGGCGCCCATGAGACGCTTCATAACCGTAGGCGATTTAACCGTTCCCACGACCTACCCAGCTTTATAGCCTCGATGCAACCTCACTTTCCGGGGAGCTATTTGGTGAGACCGCGGGCTAGAGAACTCGGGATCGAACTCGGATCAATGGAGACAGGTAGACTGAACGCCATCACCGACGTCAAGGGCGTCGGGGTCGGCCACTCGACCATGATCGAGGGTAACTCGATCCGGACAGGCGTAACCGCAATTGTACCCCACCAGGGTAACATACTCGAAGAAAAAGTCGTTGCCGCCGTCGATCTCTTCAACGCCTACGGGAAGTCCACAGGCCTCCCCCAAATAATCTACGAGGGAGTACTCGAGACCCCAATAATGCTCACCGAGACCCTAAACACTTGGAGAGTCGCTGACGCAATAGTCGACTACCAATTGGAACGTATGGGGCTCGAGCCCAAGTCCCTGAACGTCGTTGTCGGGGAGACGAACGGTAGCTATCTGACCGATAACATCGGCAGACACGTTGGAAGTAAGCAGGTCTTTGAAGCCCTCGACATAGCGAGGAGCCCCGGGGGAAGGGGTCGGGTCCCCGAGGGCAACGTCGGTGGGGGCGCACCAATGACCGGGTACGGATTAAAGGGGGGCATAGGCACCTCAAGCCGCGTCGGCAACGGCTTTACCATCGGCGCCCTCGTTCAGCTCAACTGCGGCAACCAAGAGGATCTTACGATCGCCGGTGTCCCAGTCGGAAGGGAGGTTAAGCTACTAAAGAAGCCCGCAGCTAGTCCCGGCAACAGCATAATGATGATAATCGCCACCGACCTCGCCGTTGAGTCGCGGCAGTTATGGAAGGTGGCGAAGAGGGCCGCCCTCGGCCTAGCCCGGACGGGAACCTACGGCGGCAACCGTAGCGGCGACTTCACCATCGCCTTCTCAACAGGTAAGGTGCACCACAAGGGGAGCGGTGACGAGTTCCTCAACCCCGTCTATAAAGCCACCGTCGAGGCAACCGAAGAAGCGGTCGTTAACGCCCTCTTCGCAGCGGAGACCATGACCGGCTATAAAGGCCACGTCAGGCACGCTCTCCCCCTTGACCAGGTCAAGGAGATATTCAGCAAATATGGCCGTGAACTCCCATAGCCGGCAAACGTTAAACCCCCTCGGGCGCAAATAGTCTCGGTGCAGCTATTTGCCTATCCTCCAAGGCCCCAGGATAGTCGCGGGTCCCCCAGGTCCCCGCGTCACAAAGCTCCTCATGGACTCCGGCCTAGAACCCTCCTCATACTCGAGCCCTATCGTCGATGAGGCGAGGGGTATCTACGTCCGGGATCCAGACGGAAACGTCTTCGTCGACTTTATCTCAGGACGCTGCGTCGCTAACACTGGCTATAACCACCCGAGGGTCGTCGAGGCGGTGAAGAGGCAGGCGGAGAGAAGCATCCACTGGCAGACGGAGCAAGCGTACACCCTCATCGGGAGGCTGGAGGGGATGCTCGGCTCTGGGTCGAAACAGGTCTACTGGAGCCAGGCGGGGAGTCTCGCCAACGACCACGCGATCAAGGCCGTACGCCGGGCGTCGGGGAAGCCCACAATCTTGAGCTTCACGGGCAGCTATCACGGTAGCAGCATGGGTGCAATAAGCCTGAGTGGATACGATCCCAGCATGAAGAGGCACTACGGCCCTCTTCTCCCCGGCATAGTACACGTACCCTACGCCTCCTGCTACCGTTGCCCCTTAAAGCTGGAGCATCCAGAATGCGCCCTCGCCTGCCTCAGCTATATCGAGGAAGTCGCCTTCAAGAGCTTCATTCCAGCTGATGAAGTCGCTGCGGTCTTCGTTGAGCCTGTACAGGGCGACGCGGGGTGGCATATACCTCCGCTGGGCTGGCACCAAGGACTGAAGAAGCTATGCGATAAGTATGGCATATTGCACGTCGCTGATGAGGTACAGACTGGCTTCGGGAGGACAGGTAGGTGGCTCGGTTTTGACCACTGGGGGGTGAAACCCGACATCGTCCTCCTCGGGAAGGCGATGGGTAGTGGCGTCCCAATCAGCGCCTGTGTCCTCAGCAGAGACCTTCTCGAGTCCACGGAATCTGAGCCGATACCCATACACGCACAAAGCTTCAGCGCAACCCCCCTCGGCATCGCCGCTGCCCACGCCACCATGGACGTCATACGCGACGAGCGCCTCTGCGAGAACTCCGAGAGGATGGGCGTCTACATGAAGAGGAGGCTCACCGAACTCAAGGACGAGCACCCGTGCATCGGGGACGTTCGCGGCCTCGGTCTCCTTATAGGGGTCGAAATAGTCAAGGATCGGGCGAATAAGACTCCAGACCCAAAGGCGGCGAATGACATCTGCGCCGAGGCCTTCAAGCGCGGGGTCTACACCCTCAACATGGGCAGCTATGGCGGGAGGGTCATAAGGGTCGCACCGCCCCTCGTCATAACCGAGAAACAGATTGATACAAGTATCGAGATTCTGGAGGAGGCAATTGGGAAAATCGAGAAGGGTTAGGGCTTGTAGCCCTTGACGAACTCCTCCGTGGCGCCAAGGTACGCGTCAATTTCTTCTACCGTGTGTGGTCCGCTTATCCAGCAGTGGCTGACGGTAGGGCTGAGGTATATGATGCCCCTGTCGAGCATGTGGCAGAAGTAAGCCTTTGTCGCCGCCATATTGTTCCTAGAGGTGTCGCCCGCGTTGCGGGGGATCTTGCCCTGGAAATGAATGGCAAAAGTGGAGCCAACTCCCGTTACCGTCGCGGGAAGCCTCCCACGTTCAAAGATGTCATCTAGGCCGTTCCTCATTCTCTTTCCCAACTTGTCGATGCTGATGTAGATCTTACCATCTTTGAGGAGGTCGAGGGTCGCGCAGCCCGCCACCATACTGATCGGGTTCCCCGTGAAGGTGCCGCCGTGGGCGACGCGTTCCTCCGTCTTCGGATACTTTCTTTGGTCGATGCGCCCCATAATCTCGGCAGAGCCGCAGAAGGCGCCTATTGAGAATCCGCCGCCGATGATCTTGCCGAGGATGGTTAGGTCCGCCTTCACGCCATACAGCTCCTGCGCCCCGCCAGGGGCAAGTCGGAACCCGGTGACGACCTCATCGAAGATGAGCAGTGTGTCGGTCGCATCACAGGTTTCACGTAGGCCCTGTAGGTAGCCGGGTTCAGGTGTTAGGAACCCGGCGGCGCCCATAACCGGTTCTAGGATTATGCACGCGTACTCCTTCGTCTTGAGCCGTTTCCGGGTGGCTTCGAGGTCATTATATGGGACGACGTCGGTGTCATCGGTGGTCTTCGGGTTAAGCCCCGCCGACTCTGACCTGTTGTAGGGGTAGCTGACCGCCTTGTGGAGGCTATCATAACCGCCGTGCCAACCCCCCTCAATCTTCAGCATCTTCATGCGACCAGTGTATCCACGGGCGAGACGGGTCCCGTACATGTTTGCCTCGGTCCCGCTTGTGCAGTAGCGTACCATCTCAGCAGAGGGTACGTTCCTCATTATGCGCTCCGCGAGTTCAATTTCCAATTCGTGGCTGAAGCCTATGTGGGTTCCGTATGGGAGCTGCTTCCTCACGGCGTCCATAACCCTCTTAGGGCTGTGGCCGAGGATCAGCGCCCCATGGCCGACCCAGTAGTCAGTATACTCATTGCCGTCTACGTCCCTGAGCTTGACGCCCTGCGCCTCTTTGACGAAGAACGGGTAGGGAGGCAAAGCCCTGATTCCGTAGCTCACACCCGATGGAAGGACCTTACATGCCCTCTCGTAAAGTTCCTTGGATTTCGGAGTCTTACCCGTGAACACCAAATCGGTATCCCTGTGATGGATGAATGAGGAAGGTTGGGCGGTAAAAAGGTTTGACTAGACGAAGGAGATCGGTGGGAGTGCATCCTTATTGGTGCGCACCTTCAGCTCCTGAAGTTCCCTCTTCTGCTGGTTGAGCACTTCCCAGAACTCCTTCGGCATATTAGGTTCGTCCCTGTAGAGTTGCTCCATTCGGGTGATCTTCTCGAGGTACTTTGTGACACGTATACTGAACTGCTGGATGTACTCCTTCTCAGTGTAATCCTTTTTGAAGACGGTCTTGAAGAGTTGTTTAAGATCCTTATAGAGGGGGATCATGCCTATGGGCGTCTTTATGGCGTCGTAGTCCCCATTGACGCGACCCTCAGCCCAGAGGACCCAGATCTTCTTGTCGACCTTCGTGTTTGTGTATTTGCCTTCGTGGCGGAGGAAGTAGTTTGTCGCGTAGATTCGTGGCTTATGTGTGAGCTTCCTGCCGAACTTGATGTGGTTCATGATGTAGGTTGAGAGTGGGACGACGACGAAGTCGATGTTCGCCATTGGGTCCTGCTTGCGGACGCCGGTCTTCCCTATTGTGGCTGTGGTAGTCTCCGACTCGAGGGTGGCGCCGATGTAGACGCCGTGTTCCCAGCTCAGTGCCTCCGCTATGGGGACATTCGTGTCTGAATCGCGGCCACCATAGAATATTCCCTCGACGCTGACCCCTTCAGTGTCATTATACCGGGGGTCGACGTTCTCAAGCTCACTGAGCCGCATAGTATACCGGGCGTTTCCATGGGCGAAGGGTACCTCGTACCCATCCTTATCCTTCTTTCCCTTGAACCAGTCACCGCTGAAGTTTGTCCCCTTCTCCGGGATATCATTCCGACCCATCCCGAGCCAGTAAGGGACGCCATCTGAGATCAGAATGTTGCTGAAGACAAGTTCCCTATGGGTAGTAAGGCTCTGGTATATGAGGGGGTCATCAACGGGGTTTACGTCTTGTATGATGCCGAAGATGCCCTGTTCAATGTTAACGCCACGGCAGTAACCCTCATTATCCTCCTTGAGGTAGGCGATGTCGTCGCCAACTATGCTCTGCCCCGGGATCATAGCGGTGCTCGTCTTCCCGCAGGCGCTCGGGTAGGCTC
>CAZIKD010000020.1:0-14185 GCA_964539725.1 uncultured Candidatus Bathyarchaeia archaeon
CGTAATGATGCTGCGGAGAAGGATTTAAAGGTTGATGCTGAAATCTCCATTTGATGAAATAAAATGGGTCAACGGCGAAAAATGTCTAAAATGATGCGTAATTAGATGTAAAGGGGTTAAAATGCTTAAATAAAAGTGAATTATTCAATCAATCATCATAATTTGCGAGGAGTATTTACTCCAATTCATATGATTATATGATACTTATCACCACCTCGAAGTATTGTCAACGTTTATCGCTTAATCAGAACAGAAAGTGGAGGAACTTGGATGTTGATGTGTCTTGATTGTTGGTTTAAGATTTAAATTGGGGTTTGTCAATGGTTTGTGGACCAAGCTTGATGGCGGAGAAGGAGCAGGGTTTCCGCAAGATGCTCGAGAAGAGCATCGTCGAGAACATTCGTATAGAACATCCAGTTGTGCTGAAAGGTCAGTATGAGACGGCCTACAGTCTACTAAAGGACGCCCTCGATACGGGAATTACCCCCTGCCTCGTCGGGCCGCCTGGCGTGGGTAAGAGTCTTCTCGCCCGCAAGGTCGCTGAGGATACTGCCCGCAGCTTCCACGAAGTCTTTTTCGATGAAAACGTCACGCCAAGCCGTCTCATAGGAAGCTTCGACCCCGCCCTCGTCGTCCGTAGTGGTAGGAACATCAGCAGCTTCGAGCCCGGCCCGCTCATCCGCGCAATGGTAGAGGGCGGCCTATTTGTCGCCCATGAGTTGAACCGCGCCACCGAATTCTGTCAGAACAGCCTCATCGCCCCCCTTGAGGAGCGACACTACCATCTCTTCCCCATTGGGATGGTCAAGGCTCAGGAGAGCTTCGCCTTCGTCGCTACCCAGAACCCCATCGAGACTTCTGGAACTTACAGGCTCAGCAAGGTTCTTGTCGACCGCATAGGATGCTGGATCAGGCTAACCTATCCGACGAAGGAGACGGAGTTGGAGATACTCAAGGAGAACACCCCCGCTTTCAGCCTTCCTGTCAGAGTTCTCGATAAGATCTATGAGATCGTTAAAGCAACGAGGGAGAACACCGTGCTCGAGATCCCGGCCTCACCCCGCAGCGGCATCTACCTCACACGACTTGTGAACAAGTATATTAAACGCTTCGAGTCCGAAGACGACGCCATCAGGTTCTTCGCACCCTCTGTTCTAGCCAAGGAGATGAAAGTCCGCGGCGAGGAAGGGAAGACCGTGGCGAAAGTCGTCGAAGAGATCATCAAGAAGGTACTTGACTGAAATGTCTAACTCCTCCCTGGAGTACCCCTTCAACTACGCAAACTACTTCATACCCGAGTTCATACACAGGATGCGCAGGAACAGGGAAGTACAGGAGAAACCGAGTCCCAGACAAAGTATCAACATGGGAAAGATTCTCCTCCCCAGCTACATGAGGAACGGTTGCCTTACATTAAGCAACCTACTTCTAGCCGCCGTCATCACCAGCCAAGTAGATAACCAGAAGATAGCGGAGAAGATTGCCCTAGACATCTTGACAAACGTCAACGAGTACGAGGAGGAGCCGCAGGAGGACCTTGAGGGGGACCAGCTCCTCAGTCTGCTAAGCAAGAAGACTCAGGAGGTCTTCGTCACCCCACACGCTAAGGGGCTCGAGCAGAATATTGTGAATGATAACCCGAGCATTACGGGCCCAGACCAGTTTACCAAGTTCAAAAACAAACCCGATATTGGTGTGGGTCCGGGGGAGGACATGATACTCAAGTTCGGCGCCAAGACATTCAAGGAGGAGCGCGACGAGAAAATGCGTAAACTCCTCGCCCATCTTCTTAAGGAACGACTTATGAAGTTAGGCCGAGAACTAGAGAGAAAAGACGACTGGAGTAGGATAGCCTCGGTGCGCCCATTCCAGACCGGGGAGGACACCGACTCTATAGACGAGGACCGTAGCCTAGAGAACATTATTGACCTAGGCAGGAAGCTTGAGGAAATTAGGCCCGAAGACTTCATGATGCTCAAAAGGAAGAAGAAAAACAGGAGTATCGTCTATATTCAGGATATCAGTAACACAATGTTCTATGACTTAGAAGGAATAAATTCAGTCAACTACAGCATACTAAGTCTCATCCCCCTCATGTGGGGGTTACGAAACGATAAATGGGGTCTAATCCTCTACGAGAGCAACAGCCACGTAATTAAGGATCTTAGTGATGAGATGGACCTAGAGCCCGTCCTCGAGCAACTCCTCGACATGATCACAATGACGACTACCCAGATGGAGTTTCGCTTCAGAGGAACAATAGACGGATCGACCTGGGGTGGCACGGTACCGAACAAGAGTATACAATGGGCATATGATCAATTAACAGAGGCATCTGAGAGAAGCGACAGGATATGCTTCTATTTCAGCGACTTCGTTCTTACTGACCCCGGAAAAGACAACGACGAGAATAAGCAGAATTATGAGGTAATAAGACGAATGTTGGACGACGGCATCAGGGTCTTCGCTGGGATCAGTCCTCTGGCTAATAAAGAAATCTTTAGGCCATATACTGCTTCGGCTATTGATAGGCTCAGGAAAATAGGCGTACCCATGGCTGAAACTTACTTTCCAAGTCAGTTCCTTGAGCGAGCACATGCATTTCTAGACGAGATTTAATTTCGAATCTTTGCTTGATCTGAGAGTAATTTTATAATTTTTCTGCAGTATTATTGCCAATATTATTCTCCTTTGATGTAAATAACTAATTGTATATTATTATTTATTATTGGGTTACTCTCGGGTTGCAGCTAAATAGAATATTGTTAGTTTCATTCAGTGAGTTATTACGCAGACAAATCCACCGAGTTGTTTTAGTCGTGGAGAAACGGGGTTTGTTGAGTTCAGGATAGCCACTGTTGCGCCTAGATTCTTTGAAATTTGGATTGCGCTCTGATATCTTCTACTAGTCTGGTTTCGTTGGTTGAATTCTTCTGTTATCATGATTGTTATTGGCTTTCTATTCGAGTTTATTGTATAGTTCAACTCGTCGATTGTGTAAAAAATACAACCCTCTTCTATGGCCTTCTCTAGTTGCTCGAGAAGTTTAATACCCATTCCCTCAGCTGCGTTGGTTATGGTTTCTTGGAGTCGGTTTGCTTTGATTAGCTGGGTTACTTCTCCTACTGTCGTAGCTTTACCTGTTAGTACTTTTATGGTGGCTCTTTCACCAAGCCACTTGTGGTGCTTCGAGACGTGATCTAAAAATCTTTTGGAGTAAGGCGTCCTCTCTTCACATGTTAATATGATTCCCGTAAAGCCCTCGTGAAGAAGGGATCTTATTATTTCAACTATCTCTTCCTGGAACCGGTATGTAGATTTATCCTCATCAACGTCTATTTGGATGATCTTGTAGGATTTCACAGATTCGCTGTATAATGTCCAGAAGTATGCGGCGTGGTAATCTAGGCCAATGAGTATCGCGGTTGGGTATCCGCGTCGGCCTCGCCTCGGCATGTTTATTCCCTCGGCTTGTAGCCAGTCAGACGTTTTTGGTTCTCGCTGAATATCTTCTGTATGCCTTCATCGTCAATTAGGCCGTTTTTCTTGAGGCTCTGTAGAGCGTTGAACTGCTCCTTTAGGATATTGTATCGGAAGCCTCGTGGGAAGAATGTTGAGTCTGTGCCAAAGAGTATCTTGTCGGGTCCACCCGCTCGAAGTGCGTGGCGGAAGACGTCTTTAATTGTTAAGTCCTGGGGGAGGTACCTCATCCAAATGTTGCTCCCGCTGCTGTCCATATAGACGTTGTCTGCTTGGTACTGCATGAGAAGAACCTCGCGGAACCACCCAGCTCCGAAGTGGGCAATGATGAAGTTGACGTCTACGAAGTCACGGGCAGGTATCTGAATGTCTATTGGATTGCCACTGCGGAGGTCGGCTTCACCCCCTATGCTAACCCCGAAGTGGCAAAAAACAACCATTTTTTGCCTTTGAACCTCTTCAAAAATTGGATAGAGCTGCTCGTCGTAGATATGGATGTCCCTCCAGCTAGACGGGTAAAGCTTGATTCCGTAGAAGCCTTCCTCTGCCGCTTTCCTGATCTTATTCGGGGTATCCGGGTCGGAGGGCTGGACATTTATATATCCTAGGAAATAACCGGGGAATCTGTGACGGACCTCCTTGAACTCGTCGTAGGTCTCAGGCCCGATCATGAAGCCCACACTGCTAATGCCGTATTTGTCGAGTTCGTCGGCCCACTTCTGACCAGCATCGAAATCATCGCCTGGGAACTCTATACTTTTCATGTCGGTGCGTGTCTGCGTCCGTTTCGCGAAGCTTGTCATGCTGCGTCCGCGTTGGGACCATGCCTTCATTGATCCCGCAGTCATGAAGTGTGCATGGGCATCAATGACTTCTATACCAAGCGTTGACTTCAAGCCCTCACCTCTTAATAGCATGGTTAGTCTGGGTAGCTAGATATCAAGCTTCTCGAAGTACTTGGATTCTTTCGGCGGGAACATTGAAGAACCTGCAATCGACATATCCCCCCATGTTTTCCCTGAGCCCGGTGAAGACGAGTATGGAGCCGGAGTCGACAATATACGCCGTTAATGGAGTAAAAGGTAACGACGGTTCACTAAACAATCTCCTCAAACTGATGGACGGTGATGGCCTAAAGTTCTACAATACAAAAACTAAGGGCTTTTTGCTAGGGCCCTCAGGACTGATCGCGAAAAATGACGTAGTCATAATTAAAGTGAACAGCCAGTGGGATGAGTGCGGAATGACGAACACAGACCTCGTTAAGGCAATTGTGGCAGGGGTGCTCGCTCACCCAGAAGGGTTTGTCGGGGAAGTCATCATAGCTGATAACGGGCAGGCGCAATATGGTAGCACCGGCCATGGAGGAAGCTTTGAGTACGCTTTAAACAACGCAGAGGATCGAAGCCAATCCATCGAGAAGGTGGCACATTCTTTTAGGGAAATGGGGCGTGTATCGAGTTATCTCTGGGACACGATCTCAGAGAGAGAGGTTAAGGAATTTTCAGAGGGGGACTCGGAGGATGGCTATGTGTTGGCGGAGAGGGCGAATCCATTAACGGGTGTCCTGCCGAGTTACCCCAAGTTCACCACTACCTATGGTACCCAAGTCAGTTTTAAGAGAGGGATCTGGGACGAGGTATCGAAGAGATACGAGGGGGGACTCCTCAAGATCATTAACACACCCGTCCTCAAGTCCCACTTCATCTTCGGTGTCACAGGCGCCGTGAAGCACTACATGGGGGTGCCAAGCGACAAGCTCACCGCTGCTCGGGGCCACAGGAGTCACCCAACTGTTGGGAAGGGAGGCATGGGCACCCTTATGGCGGAGACCCGTGTGCCGACTCTTAATATACTTGATGCCATCCACGTCAACGCCAAGCCGGGCACCGGTCCTAAGACCCCGTTTAACGCCGCAACATACGCCGGCGTGATAGCGGCTAGCACCGATCCCGTCGCCCTCGACTACTGGGCCTCGAAGAACATCCTCTGCCCCTTAGGCAGAGAAGTATACAAAGCCGACGTATCTCTATTCAATCCCGACAACACGGCTAAGGGCTGCTTCGGCGACTGGTTAAAGTTGGCAGCTGCGGAGTTGAAAGATGCAAATTACTCTTTCACATACGATGAGGCACGTATTGCAGTTAAGATAGCTTAAGAAGGCAACTAAAAATGCTCACCGACCTCTATAACTTTCAAAAATTTGTTAATATTATTTGTTGTTTATTCACGGGCTAATCCAAGCACTCTCGGGTCTCTATAAAACCATAATTATGGTTAAGGCTAAACAGTATTAGGTTGTGTATTTTTATTAAGGATATATTTTGGTGCGACCGCCGGGATTTGAACCCGGGTCTCTGGCTTGGAAGGCCAAGATCCTAACCACTAGACTACAGTCGCCCGGGAAGAGATTATTTGGACTCGTTAAAATGTTTAACCCTCAACGGGGATGAGGATCTCAGTCGTCCACACTTCTTGGGCGTCTTCGTCGATGAAGCTCCCCGTGCTAAGTCCAAATATGTCCGGTTGGTAGACTGCTTCCATACTACAGAAGTTATTATAGACGGGTTTCAGGCCACGTTGCTCGAGGTGCCTTCTAAGTTCTTCGTAATAGTATTCCGCTGGGTGGTCTGCTCCGGAGTAGACTATGAAGCCGGCTCTGATTTCAGGGAGTTTCTTCGTCTTTAAATCCTGTGCCTCCCTGTTGATGGGTACTAATACCTCCCTTCTGCAGCCATTGGCATCCTTGGGATCATAGTAGATTATCATCGTGGGGTCGCTGACCTTGGTGCCTTTCTCCTGAGCCTCGGCGTTTAGCTTGGCGAAGACCTCCGCCTCGCTCTCACCATGTTTTAACTCACGGTAGGCGACGAGTTGGTTGGTGAGTGTCTTTACGCCTATCTTGACTATCATTAGGCTCCCTTCCGTGGGCCCCTGTTTAAAACCTTTAGGCATAGAGGTTGATTGGTTTATCTAGGCGGCTAAGGAGCACGATATTGCTCTCATATTGCTCGTCTATGATGTGATAGCCGGTTTCCGCTGATAGTTTGGAAGCGAACTTCTTGATGTCCTCATGACTCGCCATCTCCTCGTAGGCGAATCGACTCCGGGCGAAGCCGACGCTCATCGCCCCCTTTGGCTCGATATATGTAGGCTCAGCCCTGTTCACGAGTTTTGCGTAGCCCTCAATATTATTCATATTGAGCTTTGGGACTAGGGTCTGGCGTATAACCGTGGGGCATGTGAAGCTCTTGAGCAGGTCTAGTGTCTCCATAACCCTTTCCCAGGCGCCGGAGATCATCGGGCGGCACGTTCTCACGTAGGTCTCCTCGTCCGGAGCGCAAAGGCTTACGTAGAGCTGACTCGGCTCCGCGCCAAGATTCCTTAGAACGTCGGGGTTTGTGCCGTTCGTCACTATGAATACACTGCGGAACCCGTGTGCCTTGAAGCTTGAGACGAGGTCGCCTATTCGTTCGTAGAGGGTCGGCTCCCCCTCGAGGCTTATCGCCGCATGGACTGGGTCGAGTGCTTCCTTCAGGTATCTTTCGGGTACGTTCGGGTCTCCACCCCAGCCGTAGATGAGTTTTCTATGGGCTATTATGGCGTCCTCGACTATTACATCCGGGTCGTCGCCGCTACGTATGGGTTGGGTCTGTTCCCAGCCGACGCCTAGGCTCTCTGGGGTGGCCCGCCAGCAGAAGACGCAGCTCTGAGTACAATGACCGAGGCTGGGCGTCATCTGGAGACAACGGTGTGTTGGGACGCCATAAAAGCGTTGTTTATAACAGTGCTCCTTCCCACCGGTTCGGAGCGATTTTCCCACCCATGTGCATATCTTGACCGCACTATGGACGCCCACTAACCTGTACCGCTGCCTCCCGTATCGTGCGCGTAACTCCTCGGGGACGCTCACAAGTCTAGACTCGAAGAGGCTGCTTATATCCAAGTCGTAACTTTCGTGAAACTAAAACCGAGACCTTTAAAAAAATGGCTGATGAGCTAGAAGCCGTATATCTTCCCGAATTTCTTCTCAAGGTATGATATGAAGGGCTTGACTGTTAGGTTCTCCCCTGTGACTTCTTTGACGAGGTCAGCTGGGTCGTATAGGTTACCCTTGGAGTGGATGTTCTCGACCATCCAGTTCTTTACTGGCTGGAAGTTGCCTTTCTTCAGCTCCTTCCTCCAATTCGGGGCATCCTTTTTGAGCGTTTTGAGGAACATTCCGCCGTAGATGTTTCCGAGGGCGTAGCTAGGGAAGTAGCCGTAGTAGCCGCTCGCCCAGTGAGTGTCCTGCATGACGCCCTCGCTGTCGTTCTCGATCTCGACGCCTAGGTATTTGTCATACTTCTCGTTCCAAGCTTGGGGTAACTCCTCAACCTTGAGCTTTCCCGCGAAGATGTCGCGCTCCATTTCGAAGCGTATGATTATATGCAATCCATAGGTGACCTCGTCGGCCTCGACCCTGATCTTGCTAGGTTCGACGACGTTGACAGCGGCGATGAAGTCGGCTAATTTTACGCCCCTGAGGGTCTTTCCAACTACCTTCTTGAGCCGGGGGAGCATGTGGCTGAGGAACTCGGGGCTCCTTCCCACCATGTTCTCTATGAAGCGGCTCTGGCTCTCGTGTATGCCGTAGCTGGAGGAGCTTCCGATTGGCTGGTACATCCAGGTCTGTGGGAGGTTCTGCTCGTAGAGCGCGTGGCCCCCCTCATGCATCACGCTGTAGAGGCTTGAGACCCACCTATCCTCATGATAGTGGGTGGTTATGCGGACGTCATCGTAATAGCCCGTGGTGAAGGGGTGCTCGGTCTCGTCTAGACGTCCACCAGCATTGGGACCTTTAGTGTCGTAGCCTATGTAGTCCATCGCGGCGTCGCTAATCTTCTTCTGTATGTCGATTGGCACGGGGCGGCTCAGTATAGACTTGTCCTGTTTGTACCCCGATTTTTCTACCCTCTTCATGACGTCGATGAGGCCAACACGCATCCCGTCGAAAACCTTTGTGATCTTGTCTGCAGTCATCTTAGACTCGAAAGCGTCGAGGAGGGCGTCATATGGCGTTTTCGTCCCCTTTACTCCCATGAGGATATCTGCCGCTTTCTGGCGGAGCTCTATCATCTTCTTTAGTTCCGGCATGAACATTTTGTAGTCCTTTGCCACCTTCGCCTTCTTCCAGACGCCGACGGCGATGGTCTGCTGCTTCGCCGTCTCGAAGACTAGGCTCTCGGGGAGTTTCATCGCCTCATCGTAGGCCTTACGGGCGATGTAGACGTTCCTCTTCTGAACCCTGTCGAGCTCAGCGTAACCGGAGTCCTTCTCGATGCCTTCAAGGGTCTTCCCCACCTGCGGATCAGTTAGCATCTTGTGGCCTACAAGTTCTAGGAGGGCCATCTGCTGGCTGCGGAGGTTGAGGGCCTTCGGTGGCATCTTAGTCTCCATGTCCCAGCTCACGATCGCCGTCGTCGACTGGAGGACGGCGATCTCCTTCGACTTCGCGAGGAGTCCATCGTATGCTTTCTGCAGGTTAGAATTCATGGAGAAGTATTCCGGGTCGGAGGTATTATCCTTTTTCAAAAAAGGTGTTACTTGAGTAAGTAGTCGTTGAGTTGGTCCCTCGCCTTCTCCCTCTTTTCCTGGAAGTCTACAAGAAAGGCCTTTACCCTCATTGCTAGGCGGGCCTTGCAATCGCCGCAGACGAGGGCTCCGGAGCGGCACTGCTTCTCGATCTCGCTGAGCTTCGTGTCGTCCTCCTCGAAGAGGTAGAAGTAGTAGGCGTAGATGTTACATATCTCGGGGCGGCCTCCTAGCTCCTTCTGGAGCTTAACGGTCTCCCTGCCCCCCGTAAATGCGCCCATGACCTTCTTCGCCGCCTTCTCCGGCTTGTCGGTGGTGAAGATTGCCGTCTCTGGTTGGCTCGCGCTCATCTTCCCCCCCTGTGTTAGAGGCGGGAGGAACTTATTATGTATCTGCGTCGGTTTATAGTAGCCCATCTTCTCCGCGATGTCGCGGGTCATTCGCCAGTAGGGGTCTTGGTCGATTGCAGCGGGTATAAGGCAAGCCACGTTCCTCCCTTCTCTATAGCTCTGGAGGAAGCAGGTCATCGCCTGGAGCGCTGGGTACCACGTGAGGCCGATGTTGTCGGAGTCAGTGAAGCCAAAGACCGCTTTCACGGTGCTAAAGGTGATCCTCTTCGACACTTGCAGCCCCAGCTTGTAGATATGCTGAATGTGCTCCGTGTCGCTGAAGATGTGAGTGAGCCCCGGTTTGACTCCGCAGGCTATGACGTCGAGGGCGTTGTCGTATGTATAGCCTATCGTCTGATCGAGTGTCAGGTCGTCGCGGAGAAGAAACTTCTCGTCGTCGGTCATCTGGAAGTAGAGATGGGCGCTGTAGGCTTCCTGTAGGTATTTGCAGAAGAACCACGGCAGCAGGTGGCCCAGATGTACGTGTCCGCTCGGCCCGCGACCCGTATATAGGCCTACGGGGCGACCCGCGTCGTATTGGTTCAGCCACCAGTCTAGGTCCCTGTAGCTGAAGAATATGTCGCGGCGAAGCTGCACATGCATGAAGCCCGCCTTCTTAGCGATACGCTCCTTAAGATCTTGGGTGAGGGGTTGGGTGCCGAAACGCTCTATTAACTTGTTGTAATCTATCTCACCCGAGACCTCCCAGGGGGTCACTACCATGTTGCCGTTCTTGTTGTCTGTGCTCAAATCAAATATGCCTCCCTAGGGGCGTGGCGTATGGACTATTCCTCTTGTCCGCCCGGTTTAGAAGCTTTCTGGGGATTTGGTTAATCCATATGTTATTTGCTAGGCTGAAACCCAGTCCAGTTGATACACGACCATTCCATATCCCAGCCTTCTATCGTTTAGACCGGATAAAAAGGTTATCGACTAGGCTAGTGTCTTGACCATGATCAGGGTGTCGAGGGAGAGTCCGTCGCGTTTAATATCGCCGGGAACCCTGCCAACTATTCGGTACCCCATCTTCTCATAAACGTGGATAGCTCGTCTATTCCTTTCATAGACTTCGAGCTGGATCATCCCCATACCCAATCTTTTCGCTTGAGTCTCCGCCTCAAGCATGAGTTCTTGGCCTATACCTGCGTCCCTGAATGCCGCGATCAGGGATATACCTAGGTTGCCTACATGGCAGGAATACCCGGGCCGCCTCGTGACCTCGACATGGCCTACCATCTTGCCATCAACTTCAGCGACCACGCTCACCATCTTGTCCTTTTCGAGTGCGGAGAGTATGCGACTAATGAAGTCTATCTCTTCTTCACGTGTCTTCTTCATGTTAACTAGGATGTCGGCTCCTTCCTCGACTAGGCTGTTGATGAAGAAGAGAAAGTCGTCTAGGTCGCCCCACTTGGGGGCGCGGAGCGTCACCTTTTTGTCATCCTTGGCATCGAAGCTCCGGAGAATGGTCCCCTCCTTCATGGTTTCACCGGCTGGGACTATACTTCACCGGGTTAAAAAAGAAGCTACTTAATGATGTCGAGGAGTGTCTATTCGAGAGTCTTCCCCCGCGGAGGGTTTTCGCGCGCTTGGCGACGTTGAACTCCTACATCGGGCGGGCTCGATGGGACGGCTTATTTCCTCATGTTGCTTTTGGTGTTCCTCATTATGTGGCCGAAGACCATGACATGGATGCTCGTCGCGGCCGCGAGCATGTCTAGGACGGGGAAGTTCCTAAAGGAGTCCATAGAAACCCGAGGCAGATCGGCAAGAATCTACAAACATCTATAGAAACTATAGATACTACGGGGATTAATATAAATAACAACGGCAATATATTCTAATCATAGGGAAACATGGAGGATTGTAGGCTGTCCCGAGAGAAGTCTAACGAGGAACTCAGGAAGATTCAGGTTACTGGGGGCTCTACATACATCATCTCACTCCCTAAGACCTGGATCGACCAGATGGGACTCAAGCGAAGCAGCGTGGTTAGCATAGTCCAGCGTGACGACATGTCCCTCTGCATACAGCCCAAAGGCATAGAGTCCCCTGAGCGGGTAAAGAAGGTAATAATCGTCATCCAGCAAGGGGAGAAACCGGAGAGTGTTGTTCGCCGCCTAGTATCCTCTTACATCAACGGCTACAACATCATCCAGATACGCTCCACAGAGAAGAGGATAGACCACGAGACACGCTTCGCTGTAAAGGATTTTGTAAGGAAGAAGCTTGTTGGAACTGAGATACTAAGCGATCTACCAAATGAGCTCACACTCCAAATCCTCCTCAGCTACTCAGAGCTATCCGTCAAAGACGCTCTTCGGCGGATGTCCATAATCGCCGCCTCCATGCACAGAGACGCAATACAGACCCTTAGCTCAGATAACCCCCGCATCGCTAAGGAGATCGTAAACATGGACGATGAGGTCGACCGCTTTAGCTTCTACGTAATCCGGCTCCTCAATGTCGCGGTCATGGACGCACACGTGCTAAAGGAAAGCGGGATAAAGACGCCGCGGCAGTGCCTCGGCTACAGACTCATCACGAAGTCCGTAGAGCGCATGGCGGACCACGCAACAAACATAGCCCAGAACAGGCTCGCCCTCCACCTAGTTCCCATAAACGACGAGATACTAGCCGAGCTCAACAAGATAAGCCTCTCCGCAATCAAAGTCTTCGAGGCCTCGATGGAAGCCCTCTTCGACGAGGAGTACTCGGAGGCAGACGATGTCATGGAGGCTGCGGAGGAGACGCGGGGCATGGAGGATGAAGTCATCCACAAGATTGTGAAGCTAGCCCCCGTCGAAGATGTTCCGCAGCTCAGGCTCATCGTCGAGAGCATCATGAGGACCTCCGAGTACGGCGCAGATATCGCGGAGACGGTTCTGAACATGACGGTAAGCGACGCCGTGACCGAAGTGTAGCCCCCGCATCGTTTTTAAGCCAAGTCGCACCCCGCCTAATACGGCTTAGGGATCGTAGTCTAGCTTGGCTATGATACGCGGTTCGGGACCGCGTGATCCCCGGTTCAAATCCGGGCGATCCCACCATTAAGCCCTTTATTCCTCGTCCTCGTAAGTATTATACCCGCTTCAAACAGCACACATACACGATAATATGATTCTCCTTCCCGAAGAGGATAGGAAGCTCCTCAGGAAGATGGAGGCCGAGGTCTCCAAGGAGACCATGAGGGCCAACTTCGACGAGCTGATGCAGTACCCGCCACTCCACTCAGGAAGTCCTGAGGAGGAGCAGGTCATTCAGGTTCTGCGGAAGAAGCTGGAGGAGTACGGGCTTGAACCCAAGATACTCCGATACGAGGCGTACATCACTGATCCGAAGACTGCGAAGCTCACCATCACGGCACCCCAGGTAATGGAGGTCCAGACGACATCCTACAGGCAGGCCGGCTCCACCACGCATGAGGGCTTCGAGGCTGAGGTCATCTACGTCCCTCCAGACATGATAGGGTATCAGGAGTGTCTAGGAAAGATCGTTCTATGCGAGCAGAAGACTAGCGGGGACTGGATGGGGCTCCAAGGGAAACTATTGTTAAAACTGCAGGAGATGGGGGCCGCGGGGCTCATAGTCATCGAGCAGGACGACTTCATGCCAACAGTCTGCCACCAGAGAGCCGATTTCAGCGTTTCGGGCAACCCGACGCCGGATAACCTCCACCTCATCCCGAAGATACCCGCCATTCTCCATGTCTCCAACAAGGATGGGGCCAAACTTAGGAAGATTGCCCAGTCCGGGGCGATGAGGGCACAGATAATTAGTATCGCCGAGACTGTGTGGAAGAAGCTCCCCCTCCTAGTCACCGAGATCAAGGGCAGGAAAGAGCCAGACAAGTTCATACTAGTCAACGGCCACGTCGATACGCCTCCCTACTGCCTAGGCGCAACCGACAACATAAGCGGAGACACCGCCATCCTCGAGGTTGCCCGAATCCTCAACAAGCACAAGGAAAAGCTCCGTAGGAGTGTCCGCATCGCCTACTGGACAGGACACGAGATCGGTAAATACGCCGGCTCGACCTGGTATAACGACGCGTTCTGGCACGAACTCCACTACAATTGCGTTGCGAGCTATAACATCGATTCACCAGGGGTACAGGGCGCAACCACGGTGCGTGAAGCGCCATACAGCGAGGTACTCGACGCGGTGCTTGAGAGCGTAAAGGACGCTACGGGTATCACGGTGGAGCATTACCGCTGGCCTACTCGAGCCGGTGACGGCAGCTTCTGGGGAACGGGGCTCCCCCACGTCAGTGTGACGACGAGCCGCCCTAAGGAAACCTACGACCCCCACGTCAACTACTCGGGTGGTGGCTGGTGGTGGCATACCCCCTACGAGACCAACGATAAAATGGATATCGACATCCTCGTCACCGACATCAAGATAGAGCTCAACCTCATATGGCGCCTCGCCAACTGCCCCATCCTCCCCTTCAACTACACCCAATACGCCGAGAGGATGATCAAGATACTAGAGGACATGCAGACCAAGTCTGAGAAGATCAGCGAATTCTACAACATATACCACCTTATCGATGAGGCAAAGGAACTACGCGCCCTCTCCGAGAGGCTGGAGGTCGCTGCGAAAAAGGTAGCGAAAGAAGGAGACCCAGCGAAGGTCGAGGAACTCAACAGATGCCTGATGTGGGTCGGGCGCCACATAAACCCCATCGCCCACAGCGACCACGACATAGCTAACCAAGTCAGCATGGAGACCTTCGGCGC
>CAZIKD010000021.1:0-14173 GCA_964539725.1 uncultured Candidatus Bathyarchaeia archaeon
TCATGGCTTCGACGCGTTTCTTCTCGTCATTTGTTGAGCGTTGTATGATCTTGTGACCACGGTGCATAATGCAGTAGCCGCACTCTGAGCCGACCTTCATGGTTTGTGACCTCATGGGTTTGCTGATACGGTGGCATATATGGTTTCAGTGAGGATTTTAGCAATCTACCTTGTGCGACTGTGAACATTGGTTGGGTTTACGGCGTTGGCGTTGTGGGGATACGCTTTTCAGCGGGGTGCGGGGTTACCCACCCAAAGGTGAAGCCTGTGGCGAGAGAGTTTAACATACTGGCGACTACTGAGAGGGTAAACGAGAGCAGGGCAGGTAGTGAGCTCTGGATGCTTCTTAGGGCCGCCGGCGATGAGGCTCCTGTGGTTAACAGGATGGGCCTCTGGGGGATCATAATAGCTAGGACCCACCTCGAACCCACCGTTGCAGTCGCTAGGATAAGGGATGAGTTCCTAAAAAGTCCTGACTCCATTCAGGCTCTCTTCAGGGTTATACCGATCCAGCGTCTCGTCCCTACTAAGTTGGAGGAGATAGTAAAAGCCGCGAAGGATCTCTCAACAGCGATAGGTGCGGATGAGTCTTACAGGATCACTGTTGAGAAGAGAAGGACGCGCCTCGGTAGCCACGAGATCATTGACGCAGTTGCGGAGGGGATCGTGAGTAAGGTTAATCTTGACAACCCAGACTGGATTTTGCTCGTCGAGACTGCTGGCCGGATGACAGGAGTCTCAGTTGTCCGCCCAGCCAACATTCTGAACGTTCAGAAAGAGCGGGTCCGCTTAACGGCGGAGGCTAAGAAGCGCGCCACGTTCGACAATAAGCCTGCCTAGGGACTCGGGTCCCCCCACCTCTAGTTCTTCATCCCCTACCCAATACGTCTCCTTGAGGGACGCTGCCTTCGTTTTATCGATTTCGAGGACTTCGTCATCCTCATCCCCAAGGTGCTTCGCGGCATCTCTATATGTCGACTCCGCCTCCTCTCGACCATGGGCGAACACTATGAGTGCGATAGTTTTGCTCTTCGATGATACGCCGAGCATGCGTATTGCCTTCGTGATCTGGTCCTGAGCAGAGGCGTATAGAAGTGTCTCGACGGATATGCTCTTGGAGACCGTCATCCCGGTTTCGGCCGATTTGGCGGCGTTTACAGCGGCCATGAAGAGGTGTTCTCGGCCGGCGACCCTTTCAGCATCGACGATCTGGGCAGGGTGTGGCGCCGCCGCGCCGGATACGGCTCCAACAAGTGCCTTAGGGTTCTTCACCCTCTCGACCCTGAATCCGCCGATAGCGACAAACCACAGCGAGCCCTTTATTCCTGACACCCACAAAGCGAACCCCTTCAGAGAACGAAGAAACGCGAACCGGGTTATAGCCGTTATTGCCCGATGTGCCCCGCGAGGGTGGAGAGTAGTCTATTGATCTCATCCTCTGTGTTATAAAAGCCCGTGGCGACCCTGATACCTGCTGGGCGAAGGCTGACATAGAAACCGCTCGCCTTTAGGTGATTGAAGGTGGCCTCCGTTTCCTTCGTTGTGAAGCTGATTACGCCTGACCGCATCTCTTTCTCCCTCGGGGAGGCTATCTTCACCCCGATGTGATCAAGCCCGTCGTAGAGGCGCTGGCTGAGCTTTATGACCCTCGCCTCAATCTGTGAAGGCCCGAGGTCAAGAAGCATCTCGATGGCAGCCTTCGTTCCCATGGTGCTAAGGTAGCTGGGCTCACCTAGTTCAAATTTCTTTGCGCTTGCTTTTAGCTTTGGCTCATCGAGGTTGTGCTCCTCGACGCCTCTATAACCGAACTGGACGGGGTCGATGTCTGGGATCAGGTCCTTCCGGACGTAGAGGAAGCCCGCGCCGCTGCAGCCGACAAGCCACTTGTATGCGCCATTTGCATAAAAGTCGACGCTGCTCCTCTTCACATCCACCTTAAGGGCGCCAGCGGCCTGTATCCCGTCGACGACGAGGTACGCGCCGTGTTCATGGGCGACTTCAGCAAAGGCCCGGATGTCGTGACGGGCGCCAGTTAGCCACTCGACGTGGCTGATTGAGACAGCTTTGGTCTTATCATCAACTGCCTTCTCTAGGTCCTCAATACGAACTGCTCCCCCCCTCCCTTTAACGAAGCGGACCTCCACCCCTCTCGGGCGCTGCGCTATCCAAGGGTAGAGATTTGCTGGGTTCTCGAGGTCGTTTACTACAACATTATCCCCCTCCTTGAGGCGGAGTGCCTCGGCGACGATTGCGAGGCCGGAGGAGGTGTTGGGCTGTGAGCAGGCCTCTTCGGGGCTGCAGCCGATGAGCTTCGCCCAGATGGCGACGGCCTCCGCGGTTCGGGCGTCCCCCCTCCGGTCTAGGCGGTCCCAGTCGAGGAGGTAACTCCTTATCGCCTCCTGGACGGGGATACAGGGGGGGCTGTGGTTAGCAATGTCGAGGAAGGTGGTGGTCTTGGTCACGGGGAATAGGTCTTCCCTTATCTTTGCGACGTTCATGGTGGAGTGTTGACCGCTATCAACGTTAAAGAGTTGGCTTTAGACCCCGCGGGTCTCAACAGAGAGGACAGGGTACTCGGCTACACGCGCCAAACCTAGTCTCTCGGCGGTAGCAACCGACGCGAGGTTATCCGCCCAACAGTGCCAACCGATCAGTTTGACACCAACGCTCGCCGCATACCCAAACATTGCTCCAGCAACGAGGCGAGCCAGACCACTCCTCCGATGTTCAGAGACGGTCTCTATGCCAACCTCACATCTACTCTCCATGTTGTACTAACTCATACACCAGCAGGTGATCTCTCCGCCGTATACAGCAACGAACCCGAAGCTCTTCTCGAGAAATTCCTCAACCGAGCTCCTCTCGGAAGTCATCTCTTCCCTGACTCGTTCAGTGTTCACAAAGTTCCTAGTTAATAGCGCTCCTGTGATGGGTTGGATTACGTACCCCTTCAGCGGTTCATTTGCCCATATACGGGTCGATGGATTAACTGCATAGTAGAGCCTACTTCTTCTCTTGACCCTATAACTAGAGAGGAACCTCTCTGCGCCCTCAAAAGCTTCAGGGCTACAGTAGGCGATGAACATCCCTGGGTTATCGGTGTCTATATACTCCTCTCTTAATATCTCTCGAAAGCCAGAGCCTTCGGTGTCTGGTGATGTAGAGCCTGTTTCCGATCCACGTCATCGCGGTGTGTGGTTCCGAGGCGTCGTCAACGAATATCCTCGCGGTCGTCTTCCCCCTAAGTATAGACTCGACGGCTAGGTGGGACCCCATAACGCCCCAGAGCGGTCTCGTCCGCCCGAATTGGCTCGGCTCATACTCGACTAGCATCGTCAACACACCCTAGATTGGGGAGTTTGATTTAAACCAGAAACCATCTTCGCTCACCTCCCCCGATCCGCTTCCTCGATATCCTTTTACAGGCGCGCAGCGTATCAGGCAATAGAAAGAGTAGATATAAATGACAGCCTTCGACAACGAAGAAGACTCAGGGACGATGAAGATCGCCGACCTTAACCAGTACTCGCGCCAGATCAACGTCGTCGTCAAGGTAATCAGTAAAACCGACGTCCGCGAGGTAGTGACACGCACCGACGAGACGAGGCATAAGGTCTGCGAGGTCCTAGTCGCCGATGACACCGGCGCCATCTATCTCACCCTCTGGGACGAAGCCGTCGACAAGGTCCAGGAGGACCAGATCCTCGCAATCAGCAACGCCTACATGAATACATTCAAGGGGAGCATGAGGATGAACATCGGTCGATACGGGAGCTACGAGGTCCTCGAGGAGGCGCCCTTCGCCGACGTTAACCTAGAGAACAACCTCTCCGCGAAGCAAGTCGAGTACGATGGTCCACCTAGGGGTGGAGGCAGCTTCGGTGGTAGGGGTCGTAGGTATTAGCCTAACCTTCTTATTTTAAACGGTATCTTCTCCAGCTATGTCCATGCCTCAGAAAGAGATCGTTGTTCTGGAGACAACCAAGGGCAACATAGAGATCGAGTTAAACAGGACCCAAGCCCCTGCAACAGTCGATAACTTCTTGAAGTATGTAAAGGATGGCTTCTTCGATGGCACCATCTTTCACCGCGTAATACCCGATTTCATGATCCAGGGTGGTGGCTTCACACCCGATTGCACACAGAAGAGAACGCGCCAATCAATCAAGTTAGAGTCAAATAACGGCCTGAAGAACACCGCGGGTACAATAGCGATGGCGAGGACGGATGACCCCGACAGTGCCACTAGTCAATTCTTCTTCAATTTGATCGACAACTCCTTCCTAAACTCCTCCCCGGGTAACCAGGGATACGCTGTCTTCGGCTCAGTCACAGCTGGTATGGAGAACGTTAAGGCAATCGCCACCGTTAAGACAGGTACACTCGGTACCCATCAGGACTGGCCCAAGGAAGATATCGTCATTAAACAGGCTTACTTGAAGTAGACGCCTCGTGAATTATGTTTTAAGCTGAAACACCCACCTTCATAGCCGATTGCGATGGTTGATAACCTACGGGTCGCCTTAGACAAGTTCCCATATAACGGCCAGTTCGGTATGAAGGAGATAGGCATTCAGGCGGACGCCATCGAGCAAGGCGGACTACTCGAACTTCTGAAGAAAATGGGCTGCACAGTCGCAGAGAGCTTTACGACGAAGCTAACAACCGAGGAGGAGAAGCAGTACGGCGAGCAACACAGGATGGGCCTCGCGTCGAGACACCTCGCTGATGCCGTCTCAGCCCAGATCAAGAGGGGGATGCTCCCTATTGGGCTACTCCAGAACTGCAATGGTCTCATGGGGATGCTCGCTGGAATCCAGCACAGCGGCCCCGACTGGAAGCCTCTCAGAATCGGCCTCGTATGGATAGACGCCCACGGGGACTTCAACACCCCTGAGACGACTTACAGCGGTATGCTCGGCGGGATGCCTGTCGCGATAAGCTGCGGTTTATGCCTCAATAGACTCCGCAGGACCTGTGGCCTCGACCCCGCCCTACCGACGAAGTACGTCACCATGGTCGCTGTTAGAGATACCGACCCCTACGAGCAGGAGGCCATCGATAAGTACGACATCGCCTCGATTACAGTTGAGGACCTGAGGAGAAGTAGCCCCGCCGTCGACTTGGAGTTGGAGCGCCTCTCTACTCTCTGCGACAAGATTTACGTACACGTCGATATGGACGTCCTCGATCCCACCGATATCCCTGGAGCGGGCTTACCAGTCGCAAACGGTCCAACAGCTAAGGAGCTCGGCGACGCCATAGAAGTCATGTTCGAATATCCGAAGGCCTGTGCCTTCGGTGTGGCCAGCTACCCAGCGGCGAGGGACCCCGACAAGAAGGGGCTAAAATCGGTTTACACCCTCATTGAGGGTGCTATAAAAGGGGCGCAGAGCCGAGCCGATTAAATAATTAGGGTCTCCCTCTCGACCCGCCTCTTAGCTACCCCTAGGTCTGAGACCTTGAATCCGCGGCCACCATAAAGGGTCGCATATTCCTTCTCCTCATTCAGAGCGTCGACGATTCTTCCGAGAGCGTCACACTTCATAATGCCGCTCCCGCTTGAGGCGCCGATGTAAATTAGACCCGGCCCCGCTTCGACGACTGGGGTTTGGTCGAAGCCGTTGATGTCGTACTGTCCAGCCCAGCTGTTCGCAGGGCGAACGTCTTGGAAGCAGGGGAGGTACTGGACAAGTGCATGGTAGATGTTGTTGCTGTAATAATCATCCTCGGGCAGGGGGTCGTCCTCTAGCTCGAACTTTCGCCCGAGGTTGTCGGCGCAGGCAAGCCAGATGCTCCCCTCGGAGACTTCACCCTTCAGTAATATCTCTGCCGTGGGGAGAATCGTCACTGGGAGGGTGTTGTCATCGTTGAAGTCATGGGTGTTTAGTAGCTTCCCTAGCTTTGGGTCCTTGAATGCGAATATCTGTCTCTTCTTTGGCTTCATCAAACAGTCGAAGCCTATCGGATCGAGGAGCTTAGTTGCCCAGACTCCGCAGGCGACGACGGTTGTTTCTGCTAGTATCTTCTCTTTTAACGTCTCCGCGCCCGCGATCCTGCTCTCCTGCCAGACGAAGGGCTCTCCCGGTATTCCTAGAGGTTCTACGGGGTCGTGAATAAGTTTCGTCGCCACTGTGTTGTAGTGGATCTCCCCACCGATTTTGAGGAATTCTGACTCATAGGCTTTGACAAGCCTGTCAGCGTCAACGCTCCCACACTTTGGGCCGAAGACTCCCAACTCAACCTGTGCGAGCCCCATTACCTCAGGCTCCTCACTCTCCCCGAAGTCGGTCACGAGGTCGGGCATCATCGTCTTCAGCTCCTCAGAGTCGTACTCCAGGACTCTCGCACCCCTCCTCCTGCATGCCTCGAAGGGCTCCCTGCGCTGCTGGTACTCCTCCTCGGGGAGGAGCCAGAGGTAGCCTAACTCATGCAGTCCTATGTCGTAGTTCAGGTCCTCCTGTAGGTGATGGAACCAGTCGATGCTCGAGTCGGCAAGGAGATAGTTAGTTTCGCTTGCGAAGAGGTTTCTATAGCCCCCCTCGCTCTTGGCGCTGTTTCCCTGGCCTGGTCCACTGAGCCGCTCCACAACAACGACCTTCCTTGATGGGTCACGTTTTTTCAAATAGTACGCGGAGCTTAGCCCTAGTACACCAGCGCCCACGACGAGGACGTCAGTTTCCAAGATTCCTTCAACAAGGCTGTAATCACCATGAATAATAGACTATCTCTAATGAAGAGACTCGGTAAGTTCAAAAAAGGAGTTGAAGACGATGGAGGGCGTGACAGCGGGTAGGGGGAGTCGCGCATGCCCTCAGGAAATACAACTTTGAAAGGTTCAACATTGTCTCCCAAGCTCTGTATCCTCGATAAGGTAATATCCGCCCTATACACGTTATCGCGTTATGGCATACTCCAATAACACTGACGCCGGACTCATAGTGCCCAAGAAGTGGTACGAGTCTCTACCACGTCCAAGCTGGAGCCGTTTCGAGAAGATCGAGACGAGTCACCCCTGGTTCGAAGTCTACGAGACTACACCCGAGACCTACGCCATCTACGAGATCGGGCAATTCGAGGAAGTCATTAGTTACCTCATCATCGGGGAGGATACAGCAGCGCTCGTCGATACAGGTAATGGCATCGGCGATATTAAAGCAGTCGCTGAGGAGCTAACTGACCTACCCATTATTGTGGTAAACACCCACGCCCACTTCGACCACACAGGTGGAAACTGGGCCTTCGAGGAGATCGCCATTTACGACCATCCCTTTGCTAGGGAGCGCGTCAAGGGCAGGCCCCACGAGGAGATAGGTAACTTCCTCAGCGAAGGCATGGTATGGAAACCTCTTCCAAAAGACATTAACTCCGCCACGTGGTATACGAAGCCCTACAAGGTAACGAAATGGATGAAGGAGGGATATAGGATCGACCTCGGTGGAAAGGAGCTTGAGGTCATCCATACCCCCGGTCACACCCCCGACAGTGTCTGCTTACTGGAAAGGCGTGAGCGTCTCCTCTTCACTGGTGACATATTTTATCCCGCACCCATCTACGTCTACTCCGAGGAATCAGACATTGATGAGTTCATCTCCAGCTTCCGTAAGATAGTGAAAGCCGACTACGACTGGGCTATGCCCGCACACAACGAAACGGTGATGGAGAAGGAGGTTGTTGAGGACGTCCTCACATCGATAGAGGCTATTAAGGCAGGGAAAGCTGGAAGCTTTAAGCCGGGTGTAGCCAAAGGCATCAAGGTCCGTCGCTACGACTACCCCAGATTCGCACTCATCGTCAGGGACTAACCCACTTTATAAACACATAAACCAAATCTCAATTGTGACTGTTGAAAACATTCATGTCGTCCAGCACCGCATGGCTGGGCTCATCCCCGTCGTCAACTCTTTCGTTGCCGAGGGTGAAGACCTTGTAATCATAGACACGGGGCTCAACGACGGTTCAGCGAGGAACATCCTTAGGAAACTTGAGGCGCTCAACCACAAGCTCCCCGACGTCGACCTCTGCATCATAACCCACGCCCACCGCGACCATATTGGTGGCATTAAAGCTCTCAAAGCCTTAGGTGAACCATTTCTGATCGCTGCCCACGACGCGGAAGCCGACGATATTGAGAAGGCGACCGGTCTCGAAGTCGATCTAAGGCTCATCGATGGCCAATCAATCGGCGGCTTCACGGTTATCTATCTCCCTGGGCACACCCTAGGGAGCTTAGCCCTCCTCCGAGGAGATAGTCTGATAACGGGTGACGCGCTTAACGGGGATGGTAGGGAGCTTAAAGGTCCCAATCCCCTGTTCTCCAAGAACCGCGACATCGCCGAGGCTAGCGTCCGACACCTAGCCAACTTTGAGTTCGACAGAGTTCTGGTCAGCCATGGCACCAGCATCTACAATGGAGGAAAGGATGCACTACTAAGACTCATAGAACATTTGGGTGGACCCTAGCTCCTAAAATCCCGCGCGCGCTTATCTAATGAGTCTTCAAAGCCCTGGGAGAATGGGTGTTGAGATGGGGCTCTACGTGGAGGAGGCGAATATCTCGGTGGTATCGCTGCGAATCCCGCCTATGGCTAATCTTTACACCGCCTTCGGGCGTGTCCTCCCTCCTTCTCATCTTAAGTGTCCTGATGCTGACATCCGGAATATCCTCGGTTAGACTTATGGCTGCGCTAACATCATTTTAAAGCCGCGAATCAACCTTAACGATCCATGCTCAAGCAAGTCATCGAGGCGATGGAGCTCCTCGACTCGGCCTCAGTAACGGGAAAAGACGTAGCAGCCCTCCTCAAGTCGAGGGGGCTCGAAAACGTCACGGTGAAGACCTTGCCTGGCGAGAAGGGGAAAACAGACTTCGTCATCGTTAGGATACCGGGGGTCCGGGGTAAAACCGCGAAGGGAGACGCCTTAACGCTTGGCGTGCTTGGACGACTCGGGGGCGTAGGCGCGAGGCCCGAGATGATTGGGCTTGTATCAGACGCCGACGGTGCGATAACCGCGGTCGCTACCGCTCTGAAGTTAGCCGACATGAGGTCGAAGGGCGACGCGCTCCTTGGCGATGTGGTGATTGGGACCCATATATGCCCGGATGCACCCACGATTCCCCACAAGCCTGTCCCGTTCATGGGCTCACCTGTATCCTTAGCTGACATCGGCAGGGAGGAGGTGACACCCGACATGGATGCTATCCTCAGTGTCGACACGACAAAGGGTAACAGGATCGCCAAGTGGAGGGGGTTCGCTATCACTCCCACCGCTAAGGAAGGCTGGCTCCTTAGGGTCAGTGACGATCTCCTCACAATAATGGAGATAGTCACCGGTAGGACCGCTCGGGTCTGTCCAATCACCACACAGGACATAACCCCCTACGGTAACGGCATCGACCACATAAACAGCATAATGCAGCCTTGCACTGTCACTGACAAACCCGTCGTCGGCGTCGCAATAACCACCGAGTCAACAGTTCCAGGCTGCGCCACTGGGGCGAGTCACCCTACCGATATCGAGGAGGCGACGCGATTCTGCGTGGAGGTAGCTAAGGCATATGGAAAGGGTTCATGCTCCTTTTACAACGAGGCGGAGTGGCGAATCATCGAGAAGAAGTATGGCGCATTGAAAGTCCTTCAGACTCTGGGGCACCAATCCTAGAGTTGGCATATTTATAAGTACAGATTTAAAAGTCTCTAATGAGACCATGATATTCAAGAAGATACTCGTGGCGTTTGACGGCTCAGAGCAAGCGAAGCATGCAATCGACTACGGGGCCGATTTAGCTAATTCGAATAAAGGTAGTTTAATCATCCTCACCGTCGTCCCAAAGGTAACCCTACCTGTTTTCCCAGACGAGGGCTTCGGCTCGATACCAATCTCAGCAGCCCAGGACTTCGGGGAATACCAGGATAAGATGAAGGCGATGTACCAGAAGAGCCAAGACGAGGTTCTGAAGGACATAAAAGATCACTTCCCCAAGCTTACCACAGAGACATTGATACTTGAAGGCCGCCCCAGTAGCACCATCGTGGAGCAAGCGGAGAAGAATCAGGCAGACCTAATCGTGATGGGGAGCCGGGGCATCGGTGGGATAAGTGGTTGGATACTAGGCTCTACCAGCAGACGTGTCGTCGAGTCATGCACGAAGCCTGTGCTCATCATCAAGTAAAGCGCAGGGCAACCCTTTTTCGCCACCGACCTCAACAAGTAGCGACCCTAATTGGAGGCAGAGGAACAGTACATCCGGGCGGGTAAGATCGCCGCCAAGGTCCGCGAACAGATCAGGGGCGAGGTCAAACCAGGGGTCAAAGCGATTGAAATCTGCGAGCGCGTCGAGTTCCTGACTAGGCAGTTCGGTGCAGTACCCGCTTTCCCATGCAATGTAGACATCAATCAGGTCGCAGCCCACTATGCATCCCCACCAGGAGACCCTACCCTCATCCAGCAGGGGCAAATGGTCAAGGTCGACATTGGGGTTCACGTAGACGGATACATAGCCGATACCGCTGTCTCCATCTGCCTAGACCCCACCCTCACCCCGATGGTCAAAGTAGCGGAGGAAGCCCTCGCAATGGCTATAAAGGTAACGAAGGCGGGGGCTAGAGCCTCCGACATAGGGGCCACCATCGAACATACAATCAAGAATCGCGGATTTAGACCGATAAAGAACCTAACCGGCCATAAACTATCCCGCTATATAATCCACGCCGGAAGGAGCATCCCAAACGTCGCCGGCTATGAACTACACCGACTTGAGGAGGGGGAAGTCTACGCCATCGAGCCTTTCACCGTCCTCAACAATGCCGTAGGCGAGGTCAGGGACGGCCCTCCTAGCCACATCTACAGGTTCGAGAAGAAGAGAAACCTTGACGGCGTCCCTAAACAGATGCTCACCTACATTCAACAAGAGTTCAGGACCCTCCCCTTCGCCAGCAGATGGATCATGAATCGCTTCCCCGGCCCCGAGGGGCAGAAGGCCTTCTCCGACCTCCTAGGTGTACGCTGCATTATGAGCTACCCCCAGCTCCTTGAAAAGTCGGGTGGCATAGTAGCTCAGGCGGAGCATACTGTCATTGTCCAGAAGGACGGCTGTCTGGTCACAACCAGCTAGACTCGTCCTTCTTCTTTTCCTCTTCCTTCTTACGGGAAATTTTGGTGATGATCATCATCCCGTCGCAGCGCGTGCAGGGCTCGTCGTCCTTATATACATAGTCACCGCGCTTAAAGTCTCGAACCCTCTTCTGCTGGCACTTTGGGCACTCTAGAGTCGTGAAGACCTCCGCTTTCTTGACCACTAGTGTCTCAGCCTTTGCGGTCGTGGGTTTACCGCGGAAGAGCATGTAGCCGATGGCTGCGAATCCGGCTGCGCCTATGAACAAGTAGACTAGGGCGATGTCTGTGTTAACTGCATAGTTGAGGAAGCCCATATATAGGCTGAATAGACTCAGGAGTCCGACTATTAGTATCGCAGCATATGCTACCCAAGAAGCGGTCATCCCCGCGGCCGGTGCGGTGCTACCCTGATTTCCACTCATCACTGACCAACCCCAATAGTGTTACCTATCCCCGCAACAATGACCGTGTCACCCGGCTCCGTGTAATCCAGTATTATGCGCTTTACCGACTCGACTGCCTTGTCGGTTGCGTCGAAGAGAGGCTCAATGAGTGGGGCCACGACATGCTCCATTCCCTGCTTGATGGCGATCGCGTGCATCGGTATCTTATGTCTGTTCGTGACCTCCTCCATCTTGAACTTCTCCTTACCAGAGCCTCCTATCGCTGCGCCTATACCCTCAGAGACCTGGCCCACCGGCTCACCCTCCAACTTACCCGCGGCGTCAACGGTTATGATTATCTTTACCTTACCCCGTCGCTCCTCGAGGATATTGATTAACCCCTCGTCGGGGTTTCCGACGCTGCCACCGGGGCCCTTTGCTTTGAAGACGATTAGGGTTCTCCCCTCGTATGGCACTTCAGCCGCGACTATCTCCTCAGCAATATCCCTCTGCGGGTAACCGTGCATCAGCTTCGCTGCCACGATTGCGCCAACGCTGTCGCCTATGGGCATCCCCTCTTGGAAGGCCTGTATCCCCGAAGCATAGGCCTCCACCATTTGTATCAATTGAGGCAGGATCATGTGGACCTGCATGATGACATAGATATTCATCGTCTTCTTCCCTAGGAGGTAGAAGTGGCGTATCACTTTGTAGTAGATATTAAGGGCCTGGCTTACCTCGATGAGGTTCTCAAGATTGTTCCTTTCTGTCGGTGTCGCGTTGGGGGCTAGGGCCTTCACCTCTGCCTCATAGATGTGCTTGTTAGTCTTCAGGAAGTGATCCATCTTGTCAACTATTCCTGCTGGGTCCATGTTCTCGAGGCCGATGCTGAAGAAGTCCATGAACCTGTCAACCCGCGGCGCGATGTCACCGCTTGGCTTACCTATCTCAACAAATGTCTTAACCGTCTGGTTCCTAGCTTCCTCCTTCACGTTCTTGACCTTCCTCAGAGTCACCTCGATCTGCCGAAGCATCTGGAGGGTCTGAATTTTTTGAGCGTAGAAGAGGTAGATTATGAAGGCGAAGCTGTAGATTGTTTGTAGGATCACGTTCAGGTCCGTTTCCTTGGTCGGTAGGACCTGTCCGAATATGAGAATCATGCCAATCAGTGCTGTTGAAGACTAGCATAAGGTTATAAACCTTAGTCTAAATGGCACACGGCTGGTAACTTTTCCTACCAGCCACGAATTTGAAACTATTCTGCAAAAGTCTTTTAGCTACCCTCACCTCGACAGCTTAAGAGATGTATAACTGCGCATTCGAGAGGATCAGTCAAGGCGAGAGACGCAGTTACCTCTCGAATACCCACGAAATAAGGGGTGAAGCGTGATGAGTGAAAAATACGCGGTCGAAGCACGCGATCTGATAAAGGTATATAAAACGGGTGAACTTGAGGTTCAGGCTCTTAGGGGACTAAGCGTCACCGTCGCTAAGGGTGAAATGGTAGCCCTCATTGGCCCATCGGGGTCCGGAAAAAGCACCCTCCTAAATATTATCGGTGGCTTAGATTGGGCAACCGCGGGTTATGTCAGCGTGATGGGCAATGACCTCACCCAACTCACCCCATCCCAACTCGTGGACTTCAGGAGAAAGACGGTTGGACACGTCTTCCAGAACATGAACCTGATACCAACCTTGACTGCAGCGGAGAACGTCGAGCTCCCCATGGCGGCCCTCGGCGTGAAGAAGGATGCACGAAACAAAAGAGTTGAAGAACTCATCAGCGTCGTTGGTCTCGGGGAGAGGCTCAACCACAAACCCGGCGAACTCAGCGGTGGCGAACAGCAGCGAATCGCTCTGGCTGCCGCATTAGCCAACGATCCGCCCTTGGTCCTCGCGGACGAGCCTACCGGTGAACTCGACACAGAGAACGCCATGATAGTCGTGAACTACCTCGCCAAGGTCAACAAGGAACTCGGCAAGACAATAATTATGGTAACCCACGACCCACGCGTTGCCAGGGCTGCGAATCGAATCCTCAGAATTCAAGATGGGGTAATCGCCACGGATGTGGCGCCGAGCGAGGAAGCCGTCTCTACACAGACCAGCTACACAGACATGCTGAAGGCAAGGATAACCAATATTGATGGACAATTGGTAAGCCTAGACGCTGAGTTTAGGAGGAATCTAATCTCAAGCGACCAGTTCGTTGAGAGACAGACCAGTTTAAAGAAGACGAGGGAGGTCCTACTCGAGGAACTCCACCGCCTCGGCGTAGTTCATTAAACCTTATTCCTTTATTGAGAAGGCGGGCCACCAGCTTCCCCGGCTTCGCGTCGCCGAAGACAACACTACCACCGCGAACGGAGCGTGGTTTAACTTCCGAGTTCGGAATGGGTTCGGGTGGATCCCACGCCCTATGGCCGGTAACCCAAAACAAGGGGCATAGGTGTTCATTTTAAACCTTTTGGTAAATTGATTCCGCTCGTTAATATTCAAAATATGAGACCCAAAATATGCAGTCTATGCTAATCCTATTCTTCGAAAAAAGGCATCAGTACGTGCGTGGCGAATCACTCTATCCCGAAGTTTGCGTTAACTGTATTTTATTCCCGGCAATATTTATTAGGTGAAACCCGGTATGCGATTTGCACGGGGGTCGTGGTCTAGAC
>CAZIKD010000022.1:0-14018 GCA_964539725.1 uncultured Candidatus Bathyarchaeia archaeon
TGTTACATCATACTCTTTACGGACAGTTAATATCTTAAACGCGCGCATTTTTTTTAAATTTTTTTTAGAGATTGATAGAGAAAATGATACTATATGTAACTTCATTTGATTATCCTTTTGTGATGCGTATAAACGTTCATTCTCTGGCCCCGTACGAAGGAGATGAGAGTGATCCCCACTGCTTCGGCTACCCTTATACCCGACTCAAGAGGCGCCGCAATCGACGCGATGATTGGGATTCCACACCGCGCTGCTTTTAGCACAATGTCACTCGATAACCTGCCCGAGCAGAAGAGGATAGTTTTACCCATATCGCATCCCCGCAGGGCTCCTATCCCTACCACCTTGTCAACTGTATTGTGTCTTCCAACGTCCTCAGCGAAGGATAATGTACAACCCTCCAGGGATGAGAGTAGCGCTGAGTGGGTCCCCCCCGTTTGATGAAATAAAGCGCACCGGTCATTTAGTTCCCTGGAAATATTATGGATGATTCTAGCTTCGACCTCGGGGATCTGAGTTAAAACTACCCTCAATTTTTTAATGTCGTTTGACTTGGATTGACCGCATGCAGTCATAATCAAGCCAATCTTGTTCTGTAACAAGGAGTCTATAAAAACGTCCTTGAAGAGACTAACCATTACCTTAGGAGGCCTTCTGTCAATCTCTCTAACCTCATCAATTAACTTAATGAGACCTTCACATAACATATGACCAATAACCAATTCCCTAACCATGTTGGGTGAGGCGATCAACGTCGTAAAATATTCGTCATTTACGAAGATGCAGATCGCTTCATCTACTGCGATACTATCCTCGATCTCGTTCATGATTTCTTTTTTATTTAAATAAAGTTTCTGCATTTTAACCGTTTTACTCGAGACATAATCTGCATCCAGAAGTCGATTCATAGAGTTGTCTAAGAAGTGAAGTGCCAAGTTAAATGAGTTTCCTCACCAGGCATTCACGGACACGGAGTTCTGGAGAAGTGGCCTCTTAGTTAAACACACCGATCTCTTTTATTGAATGGGTCGAACGTATCTATCGCGCGCGCTTTACTAACGTGTTTACTTCTTCTCTGTTCTTTTTCGGAGGTACCAGGTCTCACCCTTGGGGCTCGTCTCGATCATAAATGAGGGATTGTAGGCGAGCATCTCCTTAACGAACTCCCTCATCTTTATCCTAGAGCCGTCGCTCCTCACGATGTCCTCGTCGAGGCTTATGACGACCTTCTTACCCTTTTCGAGCTTCGATGGCATGCAAGATCAATAATCTAATGAGTTGCCCCTGTTTAAGATTTTTATGAGTCTCAACTGGAGAACCTGATGATTGACAACGCCCTCACAGAATGAAGGCGTGAAAAGCTCAACGCCCAAAATATGGGGAGGTTACAAGTCGCTTAATCTTGAGATGAGGGCGGGTTTATCGCTCAGATGTTTTATTATCTGAGCCTTGAAGTATGGGAGCAGCTGATTGCGATCCACTTCTCCCCAGTTTATTCGCCCGAAGGGTGGCTCAGGGTCGTACTCTAGCCCCAACTGCACACTACGAGCGGTGGTCTCGTCTGTGAGTTTCGACACTAGGTGGAGCGCCATGTCTATCCCCGCTGAAACCCCTGCAGATGTGATAAACTTACCATCCTGGACCCAGCGCTTCCTCGTGTACCTAGCGCCCAATGCCTCAAGTATCCTGTAGCAGCCCCAGTGAGTCGTCGCCTCTCGGCCCTCGAGGAGACCTGCGGCGGCCAACAGCAGAGAACCGGTGCATACAGAGCAGACGAAGCCCGCGAATTCAGCGGTCCCCCTAAGATAACCTATCAGTTCCTCGTCTCCCATCGCCTTGATGGTGGACTCCTCTCCCCCAGGAACGATCACGACGGATGGTTTGGGTACGTCGCGGAAGGTCCCACTCGGCGTCAACTTCAATGGCAAATCGACTTCGACTGCGTCAATATCCTTCGCCACAACAACAGTCCTAAACCCATGGCTCCTCTCACACATACTATTCAAGACCTGTAAAGGCCCGACGAGATCGAGAAGCGTCAACCCGGGGTAGAGAATGAAGGCGATTTCCTTCATGCTTTACCTAGTTTAGATTCCCCGCTTAAACCATTCGAGTAAGATATATAGAAAAGTCCACTAAGAATTACTGATATGCTTTTTCAGATGGTGAAATCGGAGATAGTCTCTCACCTCAGCTACATCGTATCTTCAAAGGGTGAAGCCTTCGTTGTCGATCCCAGGCGAGACTGCGACATTTACCTTGAAATCGCCCAGCGCTGGGGGGTTAAAATTAAGGACGTTTTCGAGACCCATAGAAACGAGGACTACGTCATCGGCTCGATCGAACTTTCGAGGCTTACCGGAGCAGATGTGCATCACGGCCCCGGACTACCATGGAATTATGGCCGCGTCAACCGAGAGGGTGAAGAGTTCAAGATTGGCCTATTGAAGATCGTCGCCCTACACACGCCAGGTCACTCACTAGACAGCACCTGTTATGCACTCTACGATACTATGAGCGGCGACAAACCCGTAATGGTCTTCACAGGAGACACCCTCTTTGTTGGTGACGTGGGAAGGACGGATTTTCTCGGCGCAGAGAATACGAGTATGATGGCGGGTAAGCTCTATGAGGGACTACATAAAAAACTGTTACCCCTAGGCGATGGCGTAGTAGTCTCGCCAGCCCACGGTTTCGGCTCGGTCTGCGGTGGCACAATAAGCGAACGCGAGATCAGCACAATCGGCGCAGAGAGAGCGATGAACCCTATGCTCAGGCTCACCAGAGACGAGTTTGTGAAACAAAAGGTGGGGGAGAAACACGAGACGTCTCCATACTTCAAGGTTATGGAGAGATACAACCTCGAGGGCCCACCGATCCCCGCACATCTACCGAACCCGCCGGCGTTAAAACCCGCTGAATTCAGGGCAGCCATGCAAAAGGGCATAACGATTATAGACACGAGAACACCCCCCGCATACGGTGGGGCACACATCGAGGGCTCCTACAGTCTCCCACCTACTAGACTGTCGAATGCCGGCTGGGTCGTGCCCATCGAAAAGGAGGTGCTCCTCGTGGTCGAAGACTCCAGTGCCCTGGACTTCGCCGTTAGAAACCTATACAGGATGGGGTACTCCTCCTTCGCCGGCTACCTCGCTGGTGGCCTAGAGTCATGGTATAAGGATGGGCTACAGCTTTCGAAGTTGGATTTTTTGATCTGCCCACAGCTAAAGACGATGATCGAGTCGGGGAAGGAACCCTTCATAGTGGATGTGCGGAGGTACAGTGAGTGGGACGAGGGGCACATCGAGGGTGCGACACATATCTACCTAGGCAGGCTCCCCGAGAGGCTGGGCGAGATACCTGAGGGGAGACCTGTTGTCCTCCATTGTAAGACGGGGACCCGATCAAGCTTCGCCGCCAGCATACTACTTAGAGCCGGAAGGACTGGTGTCTACAATCTACTCGGCGGTATGGATGCCTGGAAGAAGCTTGGCTACACCATAGTGAAAGATTGATCTCAACATTTTTTACCCGCCAACCCACGTTGATGATATGTTTCCACTCGGGATAGAACCTTATCTGATCGGCGGAATACTCACTGGTCTCGGTGCCAGCCTCATCTACATAATGACTGGGCTCCATGCCACTCAGAGCAGTTTCTTCACCACGACGCTTTCATGGTTCTCTAAGTTGGCGCACTTCCAGGAAGAGAGGAACATCAAGGAGCGCGACTGGCGCCTCATTCTGGCGCTTGGTCTCATATCGGGCGCACTCATCTACACATTCACGCTTTCCCCCACGGGGCTTTGGGTAACAGGCGTCGACCTGTGGAGGCTGGCCCTTGGAGGGCTGCTCGTCGGCTTCGGCACAAGGCTCTCTAACGGATGCACATCAGGCCACGGGATAAGTGGCCTCGCATCACTCTCAACCACATCCCTATACGCCGTCCTGACCTTCATGGGCTTCGGCATCATCACGGCTCACCTTCTCCAGTTCCTGGGGGTCGTATAATGAACGCGAGAAATATATCAGTCTACATCGGTGGTGTCCTCTTCGGCTTCGGCCTCGCATATAGTGGGATGACGAAGCAGGAGATCGTCCTCAGCTTCCTGAGGTTACAGGACCTCGGCTTAATATTCGTGATGGGTGGCGCGGCGGTCATCACCTTCTTCGCCATCAACGGTGTGCCAAGGTTCATGAAAGCCCCCATGTTCGGTGGCGTCTTCAAGCCACGGGTCAGTGTACTAACGAGAAACACGATCTTAGGCGCCGTGATATTCGGCGTCGGATGGGGAGTGTCAGGGCAGTGCCCCGGCTCGGCGGTCGCCAGCCTAGGTACGGGGAACTGGCCCGTCATACTAGGCTTAATGGGGATGTTCCTCGGCGCATACATTAGGGGCCAATTTATCAAAGGCTAAAATATAAGACGCGGCCTCACTGCGGGTGGCTAGCATATGGAGAGAGTTTATTTTGGTCGGCTTTGATCTCCTGCTAGTCTTCATCGCTTTCCTTACCGGTGTAATCGACATCATCTTCGGCATGGGTTTCGGCTTAACGATGACGCCGATCCTCCTCTTCCTCAATTACGCTCCGAAGGAGATCGTGCCAGCCCTCCTGCTCAGCAGCCTTGTAGGCAATATCCTAAGTAGCTACTTCAACCACCGCTTGAGAAACGCCGACTTTTCACCTGGTGGCCGCCTCTTCAAAATCGTGATGGTAATAGGCATCGTCGGTATCGTTGGCAGCATCATAGGGGCGGTGGTAAACACGGGGATCTCGAATTTTTACCTCGGGCTCTACATAGGCTCGCTGATAACGGGTTCAGGTCTCTTCCTACTCCTGAACAAGAAGATGAGCACAGGATTCAGCTGGGCGAAGATCACGCTTCTCAGCCTCTTCGGCAGTTTCAATAAGGGCATAAGCGGAAGCGGCTTCGGTCCCATAATAACGACAGGCATGTTGTACATGAAGATCAAGGAGAAAGAGGCGGTTTCGGTTCAGAGCTTCGCGGAGCTATTTGTCAGCCTCGTCGGATTCATAACCTTCATAGTATCGGGAGCCACTGTAAATTGGGATCTAACCTACTCACTCGCCATCGGGGTGGCCGCCTCTGCGCCCATTGCCGCGTTCATTGTTAAGAAATCGGGTGAAGGGACACTGCGCAGCGCAATAGCAGTAGTGACGATCATTCTGGGCGTGGCGACTCTCGTTAGGCTGTTTGCCTAACGGGCTAAACAACTCTCTTATATGATGTTGATTTTCTTTTTCTCAAGCTGCCGACGGCTATAGGTCTCGACCCCGAAGACGAATACTAAAGCAGCGCTAAACGCCATTATGCCCGTCATAAAGTAGAAGGGAGTTCTAAGGTCCGTGGCGTCCGCGATCAGGCCCATAAGGATCGGGCCGACTATGAAGGCGATGTCCCCGAAGAACCTGAAGACCCCCATGCTGATGCCACGAGGCTCGTTGTCAGTAGCATCGGTGATCATGGCAAAAGGCGCCTGCTGGCTCCCAATCGTGGCGACACCCATGAAGACCGCTGCAAGACTAATGGAGAAATAGTCACCGGTGAAGGGGAAGGTCAGGCACGAGACCGCGGAGAGCAACAGCGCTATCCACGTGATCGGCTTACGTCCAAAGTAGTCGACGCAGAACCCGACCGGCATAGTGAGGATGAGATTCATGAGCGACGCGTATGTTAGAACAGTGCCGATGCTAACCTGGTCGAGGCTCAGGACCGTGCTCGCGTATAGGCTGATCATGTATCCGCGGACACCCGTCATCAGCAGGAACGCGGCGAAGCTCGCGACCGTAGCCATAGCGAAGGCCCGGATCCTTAGCAAATGGCCGACGTATTCGAGGCTGAAGATGTGGGAGCCAGCGTCAACCTTACGAGGGGGCTCTACTAGGAAAAAGTAGCTGAGTATCGTGCTCATAACACCGGCTACGAAGTAAGCTAGGAAAGGGGTCCTAATCCCCCATAACTCTGCGACAAAGCCACCTACCGTGGGGCCCGCTGAGGACCCAAGAAGCATAAAAGTTGAGAAGTACCCCATGATGCGACCCCTCTCCTCGGGCTTCAACATGTCTGCAAGTATCGAGGTTCTCGCGGTCTGCCACATGCTGGAGCCAACGCCCTGTATGAAGCGGAAGATGAGGAACCACGTGAAGTCTGGGGCGAAGTAGTTGAGGAGGGCGCCCCCCGCCATGATCACAGTCCCAAGAACAGTGAGGCGGCGCCCACCGATCCGGTCGGAGAGGATCCCCATGGGAATGTCAGCAAGGAGCCTACCGAAGGCGTACATGCTTACCGCGAGGCTGACGAGGGTGTAGGATACTCCGAAGCTCTTAGCGTAGAGTGGTAGACTCGGAGAGACTATGCTCATCCCCAGGAACACGAAGAAGCTCGGCATGTAGAGTGAGAGAAAGTCGTTGAGCTTCGAGCGTTCCAAGGTCCTTGTACATCCTCACATGGCTAAGTTGAATTTATTAGATTTACTCAAATAGTAATATGCTGATAGATGTTTGCCCTCTATTACCAATATAAGCAGGTTCCTTTAGTTGGTCTTAGAGGAGACTCGAGTCACCTTAAGTATCGGGATGGGTGGCGCGAGTTTCTGCCTCTCCCTAGGCTGAGCGTGAATTATCCGAACAACATCCATGCCCTGGGTAACTTTGCCGAATGCTGAGAAGCCCTGAAGGTCCGGGTTTCTACGCCCTCCGTAGTCGAGTTCAGGCTGGTCGTTTATGCAGATGAAGAAGCTGGAGGCGGCTGAGCCCGGTCTCAGGCGGCCCATTGAGATTACGCCATCAAGGTGCTTTATCCCCGTCATGGCAGTCGTCTCGTGAACGATCGGGGAATACTCCCTAGCCTTATCCACCTGACCACCTTGGATTACCTCTATCTTTACAGCATCGTTAGGCTGGTTATCCATCGTAACGGCTCTGAAGAAGGTTGTTCCATCGTAGAGCCCAGCATCGACGTAGCGGAGGAAGTTTACTGATGTGAGGGGGGCCTTCACCTCATCAACATTGATCTCAATGTCGCCTAGAATCGTCTCGACAAGAACCCTAGGAGTCTCTACCATGAGTCAACTGGATTCATCGAGTTTGAAAAACTTACCATCTTATCAATGGGTTAATGCTTAAAAGACTCTGACGTTACCCTCATTGGGAATCACCCTCCATCAAGCTAGATGGCTACTCCGCGAATCCCACTCAAGGTCGCGAGAGCGAATGATTAAAAGAATATATATTTTCGAACTGAAACAAATAGTCAGACTTTAACATGATTGGATCCGAATTGCTTTTTTCACTATCCCTGTGGTTTATCCGCGCCCTAATCTCCAGCATCATCTGCCTGTTCATAGGATACATGGGGATTAGGGGCATCTCGATTATAACGACCAAGGTTAACGAGTTCGAAACCATCAAAGGCCACCCAGTAGCTTCGAGCCTATTCCTAGGCGGCTTCTTCATCTACGCGGGACTTGTCATTTACGGCTCTATGGTTAACCCATTCTTCCTGTCTCAATCCGTCTCAATAGGGTCATATTTTAACGTGACGAGGCTCGCCGTCGTTGTGATGAGTTTTTTTGTGAGTTTCATATTCGGGAGTGTCTTACACTTCATATTCTCACAGATTCATCTCTTCGAGGTGGATCTGGATGATATCAATAAGGATCCAGTGGCGATAGGAGTGTTTCTATTCTGCTATCAACTATTCCTCGGACTCATCATATTTGCCAGCCTCAACGTACCACTAGGATAAAAAGGATTAGCGCACGATGGTCGATTTTAAAAATAAGGTTTCTTTGTATTTAACCTGATTAGATGTCTTATCAAAAAACGATAATCACCTTAATTCTCATAATAACAATATTGGTGCCTAGTGTTAATGCAATTCCAAGCGGTGGGAGCACCCCACCTCGTTTCAGCTACAAATCGGGAGAATGGTACGATGCTTGGGGCATCACACGCACCAACGCCGAAGGCACCCACGGTTACCTCCCCCAACTACTCTCGGAGACGATCGGCGGAAACAGCGAGTTAGCCTACAGAATAGGGGAGAGGTTTCGAAACACCTACTCCGACAGAAACACGATGGCAGCTAAGATTCTAAAATATGTCCAAACGTGGGTCGAGTACGGCTATGACCGCGACAACGTGGTCAGGAACGGAGTCCCCCAAGATGAATGGGCCTGGAATGCAGATGAAATGGCACACGCATTCGACGAAACAAGAGGTACAGTGGCTGTAGGGGACTGCGAGGACATGGCTTTCCTATGCGCAACCATCTACAGCGGAGCGGGGATAAACACAGCCTTAGTCGATGCACCCGGACACGTCGCACTTCTCATCTGGTTGCCGGACTACCCCAATGCTAACAGATACTGGGACCTACCCGAAGATGATCAGGGAGCTGGCTGGATATGGGTGGAGGCAACTGGCCCAAATAATCCGCTTGGATGGATGCCATCGGACTTCTCCGACGGTGAGTGGACCGCGTACACCTACGTTAACAATGTGTACTACCCGCAGCAACCTACGCAGACATCCACCGATGGAACAGGGACCAACGGATTCGACGGTTGGGACGTGATTATTCTTATCGTTGTAGTTTTATTCATTCTACTTACAAGGTCCAGAAGATAGCTGGTTTACGCGCGTGCTTATCCTTTGCTTGCGACCCAAGTCTATCCAAGACTCGGAACTACGTGCTAAGCTTTTACGGTTTTAATTCTCGCCAGGTTATAGAGCACGGGGATCAGGAGCACTACTGTGAGGAGAAGTCCCTCCTCCGTGAATAGTGGATAGTCGATGCCGGTCACTTTTATGAATTCGGTGGGGGTTTCCGTTAGTTTAAAGCTCGGGGTGAGGCCCACACCGTTGCCGAGTACGAGATTTATGGCGATTTTAAGGGAGACGTCGTAGGGGTAGATGGGCCATAGGATGGGCGTTAATGACCCGAGGTCGAGGACGATGTGGGAGGCGACCACCAGGAAAGCAAGGGCTACAAATTTAGGTGGAGCAAATCGGAAGCGTTCAGTGATTAGGAGAATGACAAGGAAAAGCAGCCCCAGCACGACGAATGAGTGGCTGAAGCTTCTGTGAATTAATAATAGGGCATCCATGTCCGGGAGGATCCCCAGCAGTGCAAGCGGAGCCGCAGTCTTCAGTTCCACGCCCAGCATCAGGAGCGCGGCTAACGGAAGCGCAAAGTGCACCAGTGGCTCCATGAACGGAGGGAAATACGATGGTTATTAAGGGTAGCGAGCGAATACGAGCATCCTTACCTCAATGCGCGCGTGGCTTATACTGTTTATAGGAGTTGAATCAATTGTATTGCCTTTGTTGGACATGTGCTAACGCAGAGACCACAACCGAAGCATAGATCCTTATCAAACTCTATCATTCCATTCTCTTCCTTTCTAGCGCCGAAATGACATCTATCCACACACACTCCACAGTTAATAAATTCGAATTTTCGCGTGCGTAGTAAAACGATATTGATTGGATTTGAAATTACTAAAGTGCGCGTCCGCCCTCATACTCGTGTCAGCATACAACGTTACCGGGGTGTTGAGCTTTAATAAAATTGCTACCTCCACGTTGGAATTCGATGTAAACAGAGTCAGAGGATACTCTGTTGAAGTTTGCATTTAATACCATCCAGTATTCAATTTTTATCATCGTCTCCGTCTTAGTTGAGATAATTTCGGAACTGAAGGCGTTCGTCCAAGAGGAGAATACGTAACCTGGGTTAGCTTCGGCTCGTATCAAAAATATTGTACCATCTTTATAATAGCCACCTGATGCTGGAGTTACGGTTCCAGCCCCTTTCGGAATTATATCGAAATCCACCTCGAATTGGGTCTTCCAGTTTGGTTGAGCAATCTTCGGCCCATCTATCAGTATTGGGTCAGATGTTGTCTCAGTACCCGTGGCGTCGCCGCTCCAGTGTGTGAAAATGTATCGCCTTCCGGGGCTACTGCGATCGTAAGTGGGGCTATTGGTAACTGCTCGAGTGTAGGTCCCTGAGTCGTACCAATATCTAGTATAGGGTGGACCGGGTAGGGCGGGTGGATGATATACATCCAAACTATATTGGTTCATGTTGGAGGCAGGTGAGATAGAATCGGCCGCGTGGGTCTGATACGTGAGGATAGCTGAGATTAGTGAAACCGAGTTAAATAGAGGTGTAACAGCGATCAGGAGTAAAATACACAAGGTTACCCTCGCTTTCACCAAAATCACCGATCACTAACTCATATAGCGATCGCGACTTATAAAAGAAATTGAAAGATGAATCGGTAATATAGTTATTAACTTTCGAGCATATGCGCAGCGCGCGTTAGTAAAATCAAATGTGTGTGTAGCTAACCATTTAAAAAAGTCCAAAGTTTGTCATGTGGAGCTGTGGATAAGGCTATGGAAGCGCGCAAAGTTTAGACTTGCGGAGGGTTGGCGAAATGGTACGTGTGCGATCCTGAATCTGTATCCCTGTCATCATGTTATCGATTCGGAATCGCTTTAACACGCTACCCCGAGGAGAACTAATGCAATTCACCGGAGACAGATCAGCATGTCCACCATCGAGATCAGCCACCTCTCCAAGAGCTTCGGCCAGGTCCATGTGCTCAAGGATGTCTCCCTTAGAGTCGCTGAGGGTGAGTTCTTCGGCCTCTTCGGCTCCAACGGAGCTGGAAAGACAACCCTCCTCAAGATCATCACCGGGCAGCTCGCCGCGGATTCAGGTGACGTCCACACAGCTGGCCAACCCATCTCTGACCCCATTGGAGTCAAACGCAGCATCGGCATAGTCCCCGAGGCCGAGTCACCGCCCACTTTCCTAACCACTCGTGAGTCTCTCGAACTAGTCTGCAGAATTAGGAACCTCGACGACGTCCCCAGGAGAGTCGACCGCTGGCTCAACTTCTTCGAAATGGGGGAGAAGAGCGACGTCCTCTGCAGGGATCTATCCAAGGGACAACGGCAGAAAGTGATGCTTGCTAGCGCCTTCATCCACGAGCCCCGGCTCCTCCTCCTGGACGAGGCCTTCATCAACCTCGACCCCATCTACCAGCGCCGCCTCCGCGAGTACCTCCGTGGACTGGTAGAGGTAGGGCGCACAGTCTTCATGTGTACACACCTCCTCGAGATCGCTGAGAAGCTATGCAGCAGGGTCGCCGTGATCGTCGACGGCAGGATCGTCTCGGAGGGGACCATCGACGAGCTCCGGTCCAGCGAGGGTGAGGGACTTGAGGAGATATTCATGCGCGCCGTGGATGGTGTTAACGTGCATGTCCCTTGACCTAGACCGACGCCTCCTCGTCGATATGATGAAGGAGGAGTGGAGGCTACACATGTCCATGGTCGGGGGACTAGGTTCAGCCCTGTTTCCATTCATGATCTTCATCCTCACAGCCGTATGCGCCGTCATCGCGCCTCTCCTACTCCACAGCCTCCAAATGACGACGATGTTGCTCATGTTCCACATCGGGTCGCTGCTCTACGGCTTCTACGTCGGGGGCTTCGGCGCCTTAGGGGAGCAAGTCATGACTCGTCGCCTCGGGCAGGTGAACATGCTCCTGCAGCTACCGCAGATCTATCCGGTCAGCTTCAGGAGGGTGATGGCGGTCTTCTACGTCAAGGACTCCATCTTCTACCTCGTCTATACATATGTCCCGCTGACGCTCGGCATCGGCGTCGGCGCCTCACTCATAGGGGTCTCCACCTTGGGTGTCCTGAAGCTCGGGATAACCCTCTTCCTCATATTCATGATGGGGATGGGCCTCAGCTTCATCGTCTCCGCGGTCTGGGCCAGATCCAAGTCATGGGGAGTCGCAGCGTCCCTCTGCTTACTGGCGATAATCGTCTTAGTGTACCCGTTAGGGATCCTCCAGCCATACCATGTATTGCTCCCCCTGGGGTACTGGGTCGACGGATCGCTGGCGTGGCCTTTTTCCTCGGCGGTCATCGCCCTTGGCCTCGCAGCCGCAGGAGCCCTTCTAGCGAAGGAGCGATTCGAGGTCAATCAGACGAGTTACAGCGACTCCCTTCTCAGTGTCGAGGGGCGCATGAGTGTCTTCGGTGGGCTCAAGTCACTTGTCGCGAAGGAGTGGCTAGAGCTGACTCGGAGCGGCAACCTTGCCCCTCTTGTCGGTGGCTACACGCTCCAGCTCCTCGCAATCGCCTTCATCAGCTGGATATTCGAGAACGGCTTCGGAGTCCCCATCAGCTTCAACGTCGTCTTCTTCAGCGCCTTCGTCGGCTTCATGGGCGTGATGACATACAGCGGTCTCACCAGCCTCGAGCACAACGAGTACCTGAACGTGCTGCCAGTAGGCGTGGATTATCTGGTGAGGGCGAAACTTGGGGTCTACTTTCTCCTAACCTCAGGAGTGACCGTGGGCTACGTGGTTCTCATCGGGTTCATGAAGCAGGAGATGAGCCTCGTCCCCCAGAGCCTACTCGTAGCGGCGTGTACATCCATCTACGTCGTCGCCGTGACGGCTTATCTGACTGGGCTTTGGACCAACACGATGTTCTTCGGGGCGAAGACGATCCTCAAGTTCACGGCGATGGTTGTGCCGCTTATCACGTTCATCGAGATAGGTGCGTTAATTCTCCCAAACATGACTGGACTCGCTACTCTTATGATAGCGGGAGCCTGCGCGATGGGGCTGATCGCCTCAGCGTTCCTCTTCCGCCTACTGGGTAGGAAATGGGGTGGCGCCTCGTTCTCATATGTCTCGTCAGGCGTGAGCGAAAGATAGGTCAATCAACCAAGTTTAAGATTGAGTATCAGGCTGAAGTGAGGATAAGGCTATGGCCCCAAACCCATCTATGTAAAATTGCGCGCGCCGCGCGCGAAAAAAGCCACGTTTCTAATTTAAACCCGCCAACTCGGCCATTCTAACATGTTTCTCCTCGTGGGAGATCTCCTCAATCTGTACTCTCAGTCTCTCAGCCTCATCTTCTGAGAAGGGCTTGAGGTGGCCATCGTAGATGGGATGCCCCTTCGGAAACAATGACAGATGTTGCCCTCTGATCTGGTGAACTTGCCTCCTAGCGCGACCGAAGAAATGGAGGTGCATCTTCGGTCCCCCTGGGTCATCAAGGCTCCAGTTAGCGAGATCCTCGTAGTTTACTCTCTCCACACCAAGCACTTGATACATCGCTTTCCCAACAAGCATGGATACCCGCATGAAGTCGATGGCTTCCATATACGTCAATTCTGATCTATCCGTGACCCCCTCCCTCTTCACCATGATGAGGTGTCCACCGTCCTCGCTGCAGTTCAGAGGATGCTCCGGGCTCAATACGATGAAGTATTTGTCCTCGTAGATTATTATATTCGTTTTCTCGCCCCAAATAGTTATTAAGCTCTTTCAGGTGATATCTTTTTTCAAGATTCTGAGATTTCTTATAGACTAGGTTTCGCGCGTATTTGTTTGTTCGTTTGTTGTGTAGGGCGCTGCGCGGAAGATACACAAGGTCATCACGAGGGCGCGCGTGCATAGAATATAAAATATATCAGACACGTACTCGCGATGTTACAATTTTATAAACTTGAATTGCAGAAAAAAAGGGTTGTGTCTTCTAAGACATAAATTGGTTATGTCCTTCGGTTCTCATTTACCCCTGATCTTTATTTCTTCTGTCGTCTCGAGTATTGGATATACGACAAAGTTAAGCTCAGGAGAATAGTGGTGAAGGAATTTTTCAATGGTTGTGAAGTCGTCAGCTTCGTAGATGCTCAGCCCCTTAGTTTGTCCCCCAAGGTGGAATGCCGGCGTAATTCGCGTGATCTCTTGTTCGGGTCTCTTCTTGAATTTTTCAATGAGAACCTTCTCGTCTTTCTTGCAGTACTCCCAGTATGCGACATACTTCATATTCTTATCTCCCACAAGGATTTCGAGCGCCCTTATCCATTTCTTGGTTAAGAAGGCTCAAATAACCTCTGAAGTAACTACCATATAGAGTTATTGAATGATAATTCATAATTATTC
>CAZIKD010000023.1:0-13781 GCA_964539725.1 uncultured Candidatus Bathyarchaeia archaeon
CAGTTGGTTTTTCAAGTAACTGGCTTGGGCAGGACCGTCAATCCCCAAATTGTCGTCTTCCTGCCTGAGCCACCTCGCGCGCGCGAACTACCTGGACGCAAACTTCTTGAAGCACATCTTGGGCGGGATTCGCTATGCCGGGGCGTTTTGATTCGCAAGGTGCCTCAGCAGCCATGGCCGGCGATTGACTCGCGGACTCTCCTGTCCCCACGTGATGTACACAGTGTTCTCGCGTCTTGTCATGCGCGACTCGATTCAGCGCGCGCGTCCGAGCGATTTCGTGAGCAGGCGCGCCAGCTCCCGCACGCGGGGCTCGGTCAACATCCCGTCGTGATCGCCTGGTAGCTCGTATACATCGACCCCTTCAGTGGCGAGTCCACGCCAGTCGGACGAAGGATCGCACGAGTACCTGGCCGTCTCGTCCTGCGCGAGGAATAGAGCGACGCGACCGGAAAAGGTCCGCGCGGCATAGCGAGCGAACGCCTGCTTGTTCGCGAGAAAGACGTCCGCGCCGTCCGGGCTCTCGACCGGTCCGCGGCCGATGGTCCCCGCTACCCGAGATGTGAGCCGATAGCGGAGATACGGAGCAACCCGCAGGCTCTTGTGCAGGAGGTATCGCGATCCCTCGCTTAGGCTCATAGCGCCGGCGCGCGCTGCATGACGGCGCACCAGCGCGAGGAAGCCGTCACCGCGATGGGCGCGCCGGTAGCGGCGCCATGCCGCTGGAGACACGAGCCGGGGGAAATCGAAGGCGCTGACTCCCATCAACGCGAGGAACTCCACGTTCTCCCCGCACTCGCGTAGCTGCTGCGCCATCTCGAATGCGACGACGCCGCCGAAGCACCAGCCCCCGAGACGATACGGGCCCGACGGCTGCAAGCGACGGATCTCGGTCACATACCGAGCCGCCACCGATGGGATTTGGTCCGCGCCCGTCATCGACTGCAGACCCCAGACTGGTTGATCCGCACTGAGGTGGCGAACGAGACCGGCGTAACTGAGCACGCGGCCAAGGAGATCGCTCACGAGAAAGAGAGGTGGCTGTGAGCCTTTTGTCTGGATCGGAACGAGCGGGGAAACAATGGGAATCGCATCGGAGGCGCTGATCAGGCGCGCAAGCGCTGCGACGGTGGGAGCCTGGACCAGCGTCGACAGAGGGAGATCCAGGCCGGTCTCAGCGGCCAGCTGACTACAGATCTGGGTAGCGGCCAGCGAGCCGCCGCCGAGGTCGAAGAAGCTCTCGTCGATTTGGACCTGCTCCAGCCCGAGCACGCTCTCGAACAGGCGCGCGATGTGCTCCTCGAGTGGGTTACGCGGGTTGCTTCCTTCGCGAGCAAGTCGTGCCGACCGCACCGGCGATGGCAGTGCCCGGCGGTCGAGCTTGCCGTTGGCGTCAAGCGGAAGCGCGTCGAGAGTCACGAAGCGCGACGGAATCATGAATTCGGGGAGCGTCTTAGCGAGCCTTCGATGGAGCACCGTAGGTGAGAGACCGGCGCCGGGAGATGGCACGAGATACGCGACGAGCTGCACTTCATCGCCGTCGCCCTCGAATGTCGTGACCACCGCCTCGGCCAGCTCTGGCAAGCTCAGAAGGGCGGTCTCGATCTCGGCCGGTTCGATGCGGTTTCCCCTCACTTTCAGCACGAAATCCTTGCGACCCAGATACTCGAGACAGCCGTCGGCGCGGAGCCTTCCCATGTCCCCCGTGCGGTAGACCCGCAACGGGCCTCCTCGAGCATCGGATCGAAAGGCCGCCTGCGTGAGGTCCGGGCGTCGCCAATAGCCGGGCGCGAGGTACGCGCTACGAACCGCGATCTCGCCCACCTGCCCGGTCTCGACCTCGCCGCCGTCCTCATCGAGCAGGGATACGTCCACATCACGCACCGGGTAGCCAATAGGCAGGATGCCATCGGCGACCTCCGTTTCGTGGTCGATGAAGTACTGCCGCGAGATCCCGGTCTCGGTCGCGCCCAGTCCGATCACGAGCTGGCAGTGTGGCTCGAAGTGACGTCGAAAGAGTTCGACGTCCACGCGTGAGCTGCGATCGCCTTCGAGCCTGATGCACCGCAGTTCCGGGAATCGGGCGTCACCCGAGAGGAAGCTTCGAAAGATCGTAGGGACCGAGTGGTAGACGGTGAGGCGCTCCTCGCGCAGCCATTCGCCCAGCCGCCGCGGGCCCTCCTTCCTGACGTCGAACGGGAATGTCGCGGCGCCATTGAGGAGTGCGCAGAAGAGGCTCGAGACGGATCCGCTGAAACTGCAGGACTGGAGCAGCGTGAGCCGATCGTTCGGCGCGATGCGCAGTGCGTTCGTGTATCGGAGAATGTTGTGGAGGACGTTGCGGTGCGTGTCGTACACGCCCTTCGGTCGTCCCGTCGACCCCGATGTGTGGAAGATGTAGGCCACCGCATCCGGTGAAACGTCGACTGCTGGATTTCCCGCGCTATCGTCCGGCGCGTCGCCCGACTGCAGGTCCACCTGCAGCACGGAGCGCGTCCCGCCGGTGAGCGCATTCGCGGTCGGCATGCTTGCCTCGTCGGCCAGCATCAGCGTCGCGCCCGCGTCGTCGAGCATCGCGAGTAGGCGCGTCGACGGATACGTGGGGTCGAGCGCCACGTACGCCTTGCCTGTCTTGAGGACAGCGAGGATGGCTGCGATCAGCGCAGCGCCCTGTTCAAACAAAAGCGCGACCGGCTCGGGGCCACTCCCTCGCGCGGCGAGTATCGCCGCCGCGATGCGATTTGCCTGGCCATTCAACTCGGCGTAGGTGAGTTGTTGCGTCGTCGTTCTCACGGCCAGGCAGTCGCTATGCTGCTTAACCTGTTGCTCGAAGCGGGAACAGATCGACTGCTCGATCGCATCGAGCTCCCACTCGGTGAAGCCGCTCGCGGGGCCGGTGCAGACGTGTTGAGAGATGCCCGGTTTGGATTTCATACCGCCGCTCAGGTAGACTGAGTGTCTAACGTAGCTGTATGGGCCCCCTGTCGCTAAGACGTATCTTGCTTTCATGGGCTGAGTGCAGGGTGTGAAGTTGACGTTGTACATGAGGATCGATGCGCCTAGGGCGTAGAGCGCGCGCGCCAAAAACTTAGGCGACTTGGTGACTTATAAGCGCTCGGCCGTGTTCTATTTATTGCAAAAATTTTGGTACCCAACACCTATTTTTACCGATGGGCGCCTCGCAGTGTCTTTGCGTAGCCCTCGGCGAGGAGCCTCATTCTCTCCCCCTGAGAGAGGGAGGCGAGCTTTGCTAGCTCTCCTCTTCTCTTATCCGCTATCACCTTGAGCTCCTCCGGATGATCCCTCCACATCTGCTCCTCCAAGACTCTCTTCACGACAACCTCTGCTAGGAGATCATTGGCTATTTGGCAGCCGTCGAATGGGGTGCCGCGCTCCATACTCGTGAGGAGGTCGTTGGCAGGGTAGCCGCGGCAAGTCCCAGGGCGCGCAGCGTAGACAGCGCAGAGTTTGTTCCTTAGAAACCTGCATGGTTGAGCTACGACGAATGTCCCGTCTCCCATGGGTAACGCCTTGAGCTGATCCTTCAGCCGCTTATACTCCACGTGTAAGTACTTGGCGACACTCTGCAGTTCGTCTTTACGGAGCCTAATATGGCCCCTATTCCTGCAACAATTCCCGCATCTCTTACAGAGAACCTCCTGCATAGCCACAATCATAGCAACCTCCGTCTCTAGTATCACGCCGAGGCTGCTGACTGATTTGAGGACGTCATCATCTCTAACGGGTGGTATCTTAATCTTCTTCTTGGAGAGTTCGAGGACGTTGAACGCGTGGCGGCCAGAGAAGGGCTTAAAGTCTGTGCGCGTCAGAAGGCGGTCGATGGGGGACTTATCCTCGCTCATGATAGGGCATCATCTTCAGCGGTTATTAACTAATTCTCGAGAACTGGTTTCGCTAGCTTCACATGCCCGCGCGCGACTGTCGTCGTCAAGCGATGAGGTGACGCGCGCGCGACGTCGACGAAAAGCCTGAAGATCCTTGGCTCCCAGCCACGGGCGCACGCGATGTAGGCGCCAGGAGACCGAGAGTACCCTACACCGCTGCTGGTGCCTAGGTTATTATACGGTCTCAACGTATCATCCAGCGATGGTCACGATCAGCGACGTCTACGCTGCCCGTCGGCGGATGGGGGAATGGGTCCGTAGGACTCCCTTCGAGTACTCTCCCCTCCTCAGCAGTCTCACTAATAGCCAGGTCTGGCTCAAACTTGAGAACAGGCAGATCACGGGTTCCTTTAAAATAAGGGGAGCCTCGAACAGGATCTCTCTCCTCACTCCTGAGGAGAGGGTGAAAGGAGTCGTCGCCGCCTCTTCAGGTAACCACGCGCAGGGCGTTGCATATGCTGCTCGCGCGGTCGGGGTCAAGGCCGTCATCGTCGTCCCGGGGAATACGCCGAAGGTGAAGAGGGACGCCATCAGGGTCTTGGGCGCCGATCTAACCGTCCACGGCGACGAGTACATGGAGGCCGAGCGCCTCGCTCAGAATATCAGCAGGGAGAGGGAGATGCCTTTCCTCAGTCCCTACAATGACCCCGACCTCATAGCCGGACAGGGCACCGTGGCATTGGAGATAGTTGAGGACGGCCCCGAGCTAGACATGGTCCTAGTCCCAGTAAGTGGTGGCGGTCTCATCTCCGGTATTGCCACTGTGATTAAGGGTGCATCAAAGGCCGAGGTAATCGGTATCCAAACTGAGGCAAGCCCTGTAATGCACGAGAGCATCAAGGCGGGCAAGATCGTCGACATCCCAATGTATGAAACCGTCGCAGAGGGGCTTCATGGAGGCATCGAGCAGGGCAGCATCACCTTCCCACTCTGCCAACGCCTCGTAGACGACTGGATCGATGTCAAGGAGGAGGTCATAGTCGACGCCCTACGCCTCATGCTCCTCCGCCACCACGAGGTCATCGAGGGATCTGGAGCAGTGGGCATCGCTGCCCTCCTGGATGACCCCCGTCGCTTCGAAGGTAGATGCGTCGGTGTCGTCGTCAGCGGTGGCAACATAGACGAGGAGCTCCTCCGCAGGGTAGCTCAATAAGTTTATAGCCTCCGCGCGGTCGCCTCCTGTTGGGATCAGCATTGCCACTCTGCGAGATCTGCGGCATGGACGTGCAGGAGCTCCACGACTGCAAGGAGTGCGATGCCAAGTACTGCTCCGAGTGCGGGGACACTAAAAAATGCCTCTGCTACGACTGCCTCGGATGGAATGACGAGGAGATCGATGAGGGGTACGGCGAGGAGGAGCTGGGGCAAGACGACCTCAACTAGCCCACTCACCTTTTAAGACGAGTACTGTGATTGATAGGCGATGACGGCGGGGGATAGGCGTGTCCACCTCGGCTATGCCGAGGCCTTCAGGCTCAGCTATAGCTACATGCTTCGGCGCTTTGACCGCTCGGCATTGAATATCGCCTCCATCTCCCTAGGCCTTAGCTTCTATACGAGCCTACTCTTTACCGATACGTTCTACAGGCTCTACACAACCCTCGGTGGCGCGAGCCTAAGCGTTGAGACGACCTACTACTGGCTCGTAGCAATAGCCCTCGCCGTTAGCGTCGTGGGTATAACCAACGCGATGCTCATCAGCGTCCAAGAGAGGGTGAAGGAGATAGGGACTATGAAATGCCTCGGTGCCTTGGACCAGCATATCACACTCATATTCCTCATCGAGGCGCTGCTGCAGGGAATCATCGGCGGCGTCATAGGGTATGCCTTGGGAATCGCCGCAGCGCTCCTCACGACCGGCTTCACAACAGGCTTCGACATCATTCTCAGGGTCCCCGTGGCGCAGAACATCACCTTATTCGCATCCAGCCTAGCCCTCGCGGTCGCCCTAAGCACCGCCGCGACCATTTACCCAGCCTACAGAGCCTCTAGGCTGGACCCGGTGGAGGCACTAAGATATGAGCTTTGACGCAGTGATAGAACTTAAAGGACTAAAGAGACACTACGACGTCGGCGGCGAGTCTGTCAAAGCCCTCGACGGCGTCGATCTCGAGATAGGCCGCGGAGAGTACATGAGCCTCGTCGGCCCCAGCGGCTCCGGTAAAACCACCCTATTCAACATGATAGGCGGTCTCGACCGACCTACCGAGGGCGTTATCGAGATAGACGGTGTCGATATTAGTAAGCTCGATGCCTACGAGCTCGCTTGGCTCCGATGCCGCCGAATCGGCTACATCTTCCAGAGCTTCAACCTAATCACAGTTCTCACAGCGTTAGAGAACGTCGCCCTCCCAACCGTCTTCGCGGGGACACCCCACGACGAGGGGCTTAAGAAGGCGCGGAAGCTTCTGGAGAGCGTCGGGTTAGGGGAGAGACTCAACCACAAGCCGACCCAACTCAGCGCAGGGCAACAGCAGCGTGTAGCCATAGCTCGCGCCCTCGCCAACGACCCCACCATAATCCTCGCCGATGAGCCCACCGGCAACCTTGACCTAAACACCGGCACCGAGATCATAGACCTCCTCCACGGCCTCAATAAAACCCGCGGCCTTACCCTCGTCGCGGCCACCCACGACCTCAAAATGATCAAGGCGTCGGACCGTGTAGTCTGGATGAGGGACGGCAGGATCGAAAAGATAGATCGCGGACAAACCACAGAGGAGAGGGAAAACCCAGAAATAAACACGAAAACACCCCTTTTTACGGGAACAAGCCGATAATGAGTTTCGTTCGGATGGCAATCTATGTAAAAAGAGCGTGTATTCCTACCATGTCTGTTAGCGGGGCCTGTTGCTCCACTCCATCGTTATAAGGCGTATGAGGCTTCCCGTTTCATGCGCGTAGTCCTGGCTACCAGCCGATTCTAGCCTTACCTCGAATGCACCCTCACTCGGCTCCACGATTATCGAGTTCTTCGTGTAGAAATTCCCCATCGTCGACTGGTATGACTTGTAGATGAAGCTCACAATCCTCACTTCCCCCCTCTCCTCGACGGAAACCCTGCTTGTTACCCTGACCAAGTCGTTCTCGAGCCCCCTCAGCCTCTCCCGAAGGTAGCCGACGAAGCTGTCGACCTCCTCCGCCCCCAGTTTTACAGGGACGGGTACGACCCACGGCTTATCGAAGCCGCCTTTTGAATCGTCGAGCTTCCACTTCCTCACTAGACTCGGGGTGATCACCACGCTGCTACGCAGAGCTGCTAGGGCTCCGACGAGCACCGCCGATATTGATATCCCTATCGCAGCGAGGCTCCAGACCGCGGAGACCTTCTGGTGGACCTCGAGGGAGAGGCCGAGTAAGGGCATGAGCTTGTAGAACGCGAGGCCCGCGATGTACCCTAGGCCCCCCGCAATGAAGCCCGTTATCGACGCTTCAGCAACGAAGATCGACGCGATCTCCGCCGGGTTCAAACCCACAGATGATAGGATGTTAATCTCCCGCCTCCTCTCGAAGAGCGAGTTCAGCATTGTGACGACCACATTCAGGACGACTATCGCCCAGGGGATAACGAGGGGCAGCCCCTTTCCCTCAAGGTAACTGCTGAGGGCAGCGTATACTACCCCCGAACCGGTTGTCGACCACGCCTTGTAGCCACGCTCCAGCGCGAGCTTCTCAGCGAAAGCGTCTTGTCCCTCGGGATCGACATCCAACGCTATCCTCGTTACACCGAGAGTTGGAAATAGGCTAGCGGTGGAGGCGTCAATAATGGCCGCCTCCGAGGCGGGGGTCATCTGCCTCTCCCAGTAGGCTGGTTCCCCCGGCGGGCTCAAATTTATCCACTTGTCCGGGATGTACGTACTACCGTCGAGGTCGGTAAGGGCGGAGAAGGCGAAGTCGTCGAGTAGCCCCTCAAGCTTCAGGTTTTGGTCCCTTAGCCTGACATTGTCCCCGATCCTAAGCCCCGCCCTCGTGGCGAGGGAGACTGTGAGGGCTACTCCTCCTGGCCCGGGAAGCTTCCCCTCGGAGAGCACTGTGGAGAGTGGTAGTATACTAGACTCCGTTTTGGAGTCAACTCCGATGATCGAGTAGATTCTATTCCCAAAAACCGTTGTTATGGCCCTCTGTTGAGGTGTGTTCTCAATTTTAGCCGAGACCCCTCTGACCCCAGGCTGTCTTAAGAGCCACTCCACTTCGGAGTTAACGAACGTAATGAAGGTGGGTTCAGCGTCGGTCCACGTCGAGGCACGGAGAAGGAGCCCGTGGTGAGAGACCGCGGATTTTGACTTCACTACAACCAACCCATAACCCTCGGAGAGGGATGTTAATGCCACGAAACTCATGACGAGCACTGTTAGCGAGAGAAGTGTTAGTATGAATCGCAGCCTCCTCCTCTTAAGACTCCTCTTGGCAATTCTGAAGATGGGCAAGATGACCCCGCTCAGGCTTACCTTCCCCTCCCCCCCGTCTCCAATTAGCCTCGGTGTGAAGATTACCCCCAATACAACAGCGGCGAAGGAAACCACGCTTGTCAACAGGAATCCCTGAAGAGGTGTAGCGGCGGCACCCGGGTAGACTCGCCCCATAGCGAGCAGGGACGCTAAATATAGCCCAGCTCCCAGGGTAACCTGCAGCCTCGTAGAGTCGACCAGTAGGAACCCGGCTGTCACTGAGGCAAGAGCGAGGAACCCGACGAGTATATAGACACTCGATGCCGCGTCAAGGAATAGGTTGTTGAGGTCCCCGAGGGTCTTCCTCGCATCTATATAGCTCATTTTCCCTATATCGAATCCCTTAGCGTAGCTCCCAGACTCATAGAGTTGCTTCGCCTCTGTGTAGCTGACTCCCGCCCGTGATAGAATCCCCTTCTCCCTTACCAGGTAGAAGCCCTGCATCTCCATTACGACGATCCTGGATGAAGCGTCGCCGAGGGCTTCCTCAACTAGGCCGAGGTTGAATCTCAGCGTCGGCCCCATTACGTCGAACTTACTGAGTGTCCCCTGGGCCAGTGGCTGCTGCACCCCCGACGAGACGGACCGGGTCGTCATCCTCGTCCCCACTAGCAGACTGGCACCCAGCCAGAGTTGGTACGAGATACCTGCTGGCACGACCACGGTCGCTGCGGGGAGGTTAGGGATAGGGATAATCGCTGAGGTCTTGGAGCCAAAACTCAAAGGGTAGCCGGTCGACGTAAATAGGGCGCCGTCCTCGTCCGTCACCTGGTAGCTGTAAAGGGATGGAATGTTCTCGCTGTCGACAAATAGGATCTCTCCTTTTAGGCTAATGGAAGCCGCAGGCTCCAGCGAGACGACAACTTCCTTCCCAACGGTTACTCCGATGAGGGCTGGGAGGTAGTCGAATCCGGGGGTGGAGGCGTCGTCGGAGTAGATGAGGAGGCTGGAGACTCCCCCATCGAGGGGGATCGAGAACGATCCATCCGCATCCGTCGTCGTTGTCTTCAGTATCTTGAAATTGACAATTGTGTTGACGCTAGCTCTCAGTGGCTGCCCATGGGCGTCTATCACCCTCCCCGAAACACCGTCCAGCGCCTTCGCTCCCGGGATCGGCAGGGACAGGGCTAGACCGATTAAAAAGGCGAGAGCCATTAAAGAACGCCTTCGACCCCACATTTCCCCGACCGCCAGCTCACCCATAGACAACCCTCATTGGGTAAAAAGCTTAAGCAGGCCCAGATGGCACCTTGAAGAGAGAGGAGAGGGTGGAGTCGCCGAGAAGGTTAAAGATAGTCACAGCCTCAGCTGGCACACTCTACGCGGAAATTACAGGGGATAACCCTATAACAGCCGACGCCGTCTGGTCGAAACTCCCGATAGAAGGCAAAGCCAACATCTGGGGAGACGAGATCTACTTCGCAATACCCGTCTCCGCTGAGGCCGAGAACCCAAAAGAGATCGTGGATCTTGCCGATGTGGCCTACTGGCCACCCGGGAAGGCGATCTGCTTCTTCTTCGGCCCCACACCCGCAAGCAGGGATAGGGAGATACGCGCCGCAAGCCCAGTTAACGTCTTCGCAAAGGTAGTGAACAACGTCAAGCTCTTAAAACTTGTAAAGCCAGGGGAGAAAATCCGCGTCGAGAAGGCATAGGCGACAGCCAGCTTCCGACTCCCAGCTAGATTTCTATTTATTTTAGGCGGTAATATCTAGACCTTTAACATTGCTCACTCGACCAAGATCGGTTGTGAGTGGTAGCCGGAGGGACGAGTTGCTGAAGCTAGACGTCTTAGAGTAGAGTACTCAGGATACTCACCATGGATGTACACATGACCTCTCCCCTCCTTGGTGAGATTGTAGGTCCTCAAGAACGGAGGCATGAGAGCCCGCACATCAGTCGGTGATGGGAGTTATTACCCGAGGAGTCCGGTGAATGCCTCTTGGTAGAGCCCTTAACTCCATCTAGTAAGTGGCGAATCACGAGCGAATAGAGAGTAAATATTAAGTGGGGCATTTTTAATAAGACCGCGGATGTCTGCCTATGCGATGAGCAGGGCGGTCGGCTTCCTAAGAATCCTCAGGCCAGTAAACTCGGTCATAATGGGGGTCAGTATACTCGTCGGTGTAGTGCTCGTCGGCGGGTTCCGCTCCAGCATACCCCTCGAACACCTACTCTTCGCTTTCTTAACGGGCTTCACCCTGACTGGGAGCGCCATGGTCATAAACGACTACTTCGACCGGGATATTGACGCCGTCAACGAGCCGGGCCGCCCTATACCGAGCGGCGATGTTAAGCCCGGCGAGGCAATCGCTTACTCCCTTTTACTGAGCTTCTTTGGATTGGCTTCCGCCTACCTCACCAGCCTTGCGAGCCTAGGCATTGCGACCTTATCGTGGCTGGTTATGATGGTCTACTCCACATGGGGTAAGCGGACAGGGTTCCCAGGTAACCTAATGGTTAGCACATGTGTTGCTCTCCCCTTTATTTACGGTGGAATCCTCGTGGGAAACACATCTACACCCCTCTTGTTTAGCGTTCTCGCTTTCCTTTCTAATACGGGGAGGGAGGTGACTAAAGGGATAGTGGACACCGAGGGTGACAGGATACGTGGCGTCAAGACGATCGCGGTCGCGTACGGCGTGGACAAAGCGGCTTACCTCGCCTCAGCTTTTTACCTAATTGCGGTTGCGGCGTCAATAATTCCCATCATACTCCAACTTGTCTCCAACTGGTACCTGCCATTCGTGGCTGTGACCGACGCAGGACTCGTCTACAGCGTCGTTGCTCTGATACAGGATCATAGCCGCGAGTCGAGTAGAAGGGTGAAGAATCAGGTGCTCTACTGGATGCTATTCGGGCTCCTTGCTTTCGCGGCGGGAACCATTCTATAAAGAAAATCTAAAAAACTAGCCTTACCTTGATGAGAGCGCCACGCGCTCCATCTCGCGTTTCCTACGTACGGCGAAGTTATTGCCATCATTCTGGGCAGCGCCAATGAGCTGATCAGCGACGATCTCCTCAAAGGTCTTTCTGTTGCCAAAGGTCTGCTCCTTTATCCCCTTCGCTATGAACCTCAGGGCGAGGTCGATCCTACGCTGAGGCGAGATGTCGGTAGCGAGCCTGTAGACGACACCACCGAAGCCGATGCGCGTAGTGTCCTCGTTTGGAGCGGAGTTCTCCACAGCACGTACAAGCACCTCGATCGGGTTCCTACCGCTCTTGACGTAGACGATCTTAAAGGCCGTCCGCACCGCATTGGTCACGCGGGGCTTGTCGCCGCCGCTGCTTCCAGGCTTTAAGAGGTCGTTGACGAGGCGCTCGACGATGCTCATCTCACTCTTCTGGAACCTCTTGGCCTCGTGGCGACCACCGGAGTGGGGCGTAAAGACGGGCTCGATATTTAGATACCTCTTGAGGCCGGGGTCCCGGACCTCAATGTTCTCGAAGCTCCACTCGCCGAATAGCTTTATACCGCCTGTTCCCGCTACAGTGGCCTCGATTGTTACTTCTCGTTCATCGCTCACTTGGCCGATTCGCCTCGGATTGCAGAGGGGAAGAGTAAGAACGTGAATAAAAGGCTTACCGAAAGAGAAACAGCCTTTTAACTCCGTTGCCTGACCCAGTTAGGCAACGTGTCCCTGAAAGACTACAATCTATCCTACATACTGCTGTGTGTTATCGGGCTCAGCGCGATGTTCAGCACGAGCCTAGTAAACCCTCTGCTATCAATATTCGCGAAGGAGATCGGCGCCGTCGGGGTCATGATCGGCCTCTCGGTCGCTGGCTATTGGATCGCGAGGGTACTCCTCGAGATACCAAGTGGCTTCATCTCGGCCCGCTTCGGCTACTACTGGCCAATGCTCCTGGGGTTAGTTTTGACGACCGTCGGGACCTTCTGGAACGCCTTCGTGACCGATCCATATCAGCTCATCCTAGCACGCGCCCTTCAGGGGCTCGGAGCTCCACTATTCTTCGCCGTCTCGATGACATTCATAGTCAACATGTTCTCTGCCGAGAAGCGCGGCGCGGCGATGGGGATCTTCCAAGGTATCGAGTTCGGTGGCAGCATACTAGGATCGGCTTTCAGCGGCTACATCATAACGATGCTCGGTTTCCAGGGTGGTTTCTTCTTATCTACAGTACTCTGCGGCATTGCCGTTCTGATCCTTGCTCTACTGCCGAATATCAGGCAGGAGTCGGCTTCGATGCCCCCGATGCCCACCATGAAGCTATCGTCGCTGCCAAAGGTCTTCACGAACAAGATACTGGTAATCGTATCCTTCGCTACCCTGATGGAATTCATACTCAGCAGCGGCGTGATCTACACAATCTACCCGCTATTCGCCAAGGAGAGCCTCGGTATGTCCCTCACCGACATCGGCCTCATCATGGGGGCACGGTCCCTCGGCTACGTGATCGCGATGCTGGTAATGGGCTCGATAGCCGATAGGATTGGGAGAAAGCCTGTCCTCCTCTTCGGTATGGCCAGCACCGCTGTCATGGCGGTCATTCTCAACTTCGCCTCCGGCTTCATTATGACCGCCGCCATACTCTTCTTCATGGGAATCACCACTGGTGCCATCTGGATAGTGTGCCCCGTCATGGCAGCGGAAGCTGTAGAACCGGAGCACAGGGGTGCGGCCATCGGCACCTACAGGACCTTCTTCGACCTCGGCTCCATCTTCGGCCCCATAATGATGACCTACATAATGGGTGTATACGGGACCTCGACATGCTTCTATCTATCCGCAATCCTGCTCGGAATCGCCTTCATCCCGTGCCTTAAGGTGACCGAGACGAAGATGACTGGATCCATTGTAGTCCACTAAAAAACGCGCCTAAAATTTTACCTAGTGGGCTTTTGGATCTTTCCGATGACTAGGAGCTTAAGTGGCACACCGTTCACGGCGTTGACCTTGAAGCGGACGCCGGGGATGTCGCCCATGCTTCGGCTACGAGGGCCATGGATACCCTCGATGGTCACCTCATCATGCTCGTCGACAAAGTTGAGGGCGCCATCGCCTGGCAGGAAAGCGGTGGCTAATCTGCCATTCTTGATAATCTGGATACGAACGCACTTGCGGATTGCGGAGTTAGGCTGCTTGGATTCCACGCCAACCTTCTGGAGGACAATTCCCCTCCCCATGGGAGCGCCTTGGAGAAGATCTTTCTTATCCGTCCTACGCTTCTTACGGAGTACGTAATCCTTGCTCTTGAGCCGCATGGACTTCCTGTTATTTTTGAGCCTGCGGCCGGCGAACATACCATTAGTCAAGCGATTCTCCATCTTCCGGTGTAGGCTGACATGTTTAAACTTTACGCATTAACCCGTATCGGTCCTCACCCTGCTGTTAACCATTGTAACCTGTAGGATCAGTATGGTTTATAGATGTGAACCGAACCTTTTTATCCACCATCCAAGTCG
>CAZIKD010000024.1:0-13730 GCA_964539725.1 uncultured Candidatus Bathyarchaeia archaeon
CACAAGATCATACAACGCTCAACAAATGACGAGAAGAAACGCGTCGAAGCCATGATAGGCCTCCTCCAGATGCTCGGTGAACGCTACAATCCCGACGCCGTCCCCAGTTTCATAGGAGCCGAACGTTGCCGCGTCATCAAAGATTCCACCGGCTGCGCCGACCCATACGCCGACCTCAAGGCCAAGTCAAACACCCTCGCGGTCGAGATTCTCCCACGAATGATTGAATACGTTGAAAAACAACCAGAGGCCAAGCGCCTTTACGCCACCCTCAAGGTTTCCTGCATCGGCAATGTCATAGAGTTCGACGTTCCAGGCCACAGCGCCGACATAGAGGAGGCCCTAAAGGGACTCGAAGAGGGCTTCTACATCGACGACTCGGAGAAGCTGAGGAGGCTCCTCAAGCCTGGGAAAAAAGCTCTACTTCTAACGGATAACGCGGGAGAGATAGCCTTCGACAGGCTAGTCGTCAGAGAATTACGGAGGATTGGCTGCGTCGTAACCGTCGCCGTCAAGGCGGGGCCGAGCCTGAACGACGCCCTCATGGAGGACGCCGAGGCCGTAGGCATAACCGAGGAGGCGGATGAAGTCATCACCACAGGCGCGAACGCCATCGGCGTTAACTTCGCAGAGACCTCGGCTGAGTTCAGCACCCACTTTTACGGTTCTGACGTGATAATCGCCAAGGGCATGGCGAACTGGGAGACCTTGACAGAGGTCCCTGCACCCTGCCCCCTCATGTACGTCTTTAGAACCAAGTGTGAGCCTGTGGCACGTGCCGTGGGAGCCCCCCTCAATGTCAACATCGCAAAACTCGTGCCGAGGGGCTGGAAAATCTAGGCGCGCAACACTGCCATTATCTGTTCCCCTGTTATGGGTCCCTTCCTGAGGAGCCAGACGTCCTCCCCTGTGAGATCGACTACCGTCGACGACTCGCTCCTCGGAGAGAGCCCCCCATCAAGAATGAGGTCAACCTTGTCACCGAAGATCTCCTTCGCCTCCTGAGCCGACTTGGCGGGTTCCTCCCCCGAGACGTTGGCGCTCGTGCTCACAATTATGCCACCCGCCGCCTTAGCGAGCTTCTGGGCGACCGTGTGCTCAGTCACCCTGACGCCGAGCGTGGACGCGCCGTGGGTAACCCAGGTGCTGTACTTAACCCTTGAGGTGAGAACAATTGTGAGGGGCCCAGGCCAGAACTTCGCTGCCAGTCTCTCCGCATTGGGTGTCATCTCGACGATCTTTCTCGCCACTTCGATGTCACTACAGATGAGAGGAAGGGACTTGTCGGCCCGCTGCTTTATCTTGCATATCCTCTGTGCAGCATCGGGATCAGAAGGTATGCATCCTATTCCATAGACGGTCTCTGTGGGGTAGATAACGACACCACCCTCCTTGAGCATAAAGGCGGCACTCTTAATGGATTCATCGTTGGCCTCTAGGAGTCTCATAATTGACATCCGTTGGAGCTGGCGATTTAAGGGTGGCGAGGGCTACGGGATCCCGGTGCGCGCGCCGCTGGTTTTTCGCCCGGGTTGAAGAAGCCGTAGAGACGCTGGCTGACAGGTGGATCACATCGCCCGGCTCGGCGTTGACCCTCTCCTTCCCCCCTGGATAACACCGGAGCCACTAAGTACGAGGTAGACCTGCCCCTCCTTGGGGTGGCTGTGCATCAGTTAGTCTCCCCGGAGGGGATCGTGAACCTCATCACTCTTTAAAGGTCCTGAGGAGCTCGGCCTTAGGTGTGAAGCGCCAGACGATCTGGTAAGGTACCTTCTCGCTGTGCATCTCGTTGAACGGCTTTTTAGGGACGCTGTTCCTGTTGACATTCTCGATCATCGAGGGAGAAACTCTCAGGAAGAATAATTAATGTGTGCAGGGAGGGAAATTAGACTATGAAAAGTTTGACGTACTCATTCTCCTCGTTGCGTTGAAGCTCTGAGGTGAGCTCCCTGATCCTAGACGCGTCACCGTCGAGTATGAAGAGCTCCATACACTTCCCCTCCCTGAACCTGTTGTGAAGCTGTGTGTGGATGATATCTTGATATCTGCCCTTGATCTGGGTGACATGATGCTCCGCCTCATGACTGTGTATGGCGAGGAGCAAACCGTTCACGTTACCTGCGAGCCGCTGCTTCTCCCTACCATCCGTAAGAAAGAGCCTAATGGCGGCCCTAAGAACCTCCGACCGCCCGGAATAACCGAGTTCCGTTTGAAGCTTATCCAGATCCTCGAGGAGTTGGTCGTTAAGAGAAAGACTTACTACCGGCATACCTCATCAGGTTAATAATATATAACTATCTAGATATGATTTTTTATTAAGAAGAATGTTGATGTTTATTAACATCGATTTGGATTACTAGGCTAGAAACATGGACAGGCGTCTCTATGTAGCCATTACCCTGATCGCAGTAGTATCAGGGTTGATAGGAGCCGCCTATATCGCTCGACCACAGCCCCAGAAAAGTGGGAAACTCATCGTAGTCGCCACGTTCTACCCCCTATTCTACTTAGCTGAAAGGATCGGCGGCGACATGGTGGAGAGTCATAGTCTCATTCAACCAGGCATAGAAGTTCACAGTTGGCAACCATCTGTTAAAGACATAGTCTCCTGTAGCGATGCTGATATCGTCGTCTACAACGGTGCGGGTCTCGACGATTGGCTGCAAGAAGATATCTTACCCCTAATAGATGCGATAGGTAAATTGATTGTCAAAACAACTGAGAATGTGACTCTTTGGAAGAATGTAGAGAGGGAGAAGATAAAAGAGCATGGGCTTTATGACCCTCACACTTGGTTAAGCCCATACGAGGCTAGGCAACAGGCCGAATCCATCTATAGAGCATTCATAGAGAGGGACCAAAAAAATGCCGATTACTATACGGCTCGCTGGATTGCGTTATCAAACGACCTAAACACTCTCGATGAATCATATAAAACTAAGCTACAGAGTAAGGTTCGGGACTCCATCTTTGTCACACACGACGCTTTTGGATACATGGCGCGACGCTACGGTTTCGAGCAACAGGGTATCATAGGAGTATCAGCCGATGAGCAACCAAGCACTCAAACAATCGTGCAGATGGTAGATATTATGCAACAAACTGGAACCTACATTTTCTACATTGAGCCAGGGTACTCAGACGTTTACGTTCAAACAGTAAAAACGGAGCTACAATTAAGGACTGGAAAGACGGTTCAGATACTCGAATTATACCATCTGAATGGGCCGATCGATGGACTTGACTACATTCAACAGATGGAGAAAAACCTAGTAAACCTCAAGAAAGGGATTGAATAATGATGGAGAAGTTGCCGATTATCGAAGTTGATGGGGTAAGTATAACCCGCTCGGGTTCGAGAGTTATCGATTCCGCCTCATTTAAGTTGCACCATGGAGACTTTGTTGGCGTCGTCGGCCCAAATGGCGGAGGTAAGACGACTCTGATCAAGGCCATACTCGGCCTACTGCCCCATGACTCGGGGACAATAAAGCTCTTTGGCGAGCCTGTCGAGCGGTTTAAAACTTGGAGGAGGATTGCCTATGTCGGGCAGGACTCCATCAACTTCGACCAGAGTTTTCCGCTTAGTGTCCGCGAACTAGTTAGCCTCGGGAGGATAAATAGGGAGAATATCGGCCACCGCCTAAGTAGTGAGGACTGGAGACGCGTCAAGGAGATACTTATCTTCATGGGTATCAATGACCTTGCCGAGAAGAGGATTGGGCAATTATCCGGTGGTCAGAAACAACGGGTCTTCGTGGCAAAAGCGATGGTAAGGGACCCCGATGTGTTGTTCCTCGATGAACCCGTGGCGGGTGTTGACCCGGAGACCCAAGAACGATTCTACATGAAGCTCAGCAACTTGAGCTCCCAAAAGGGGACAACCATAATCGATGTCAGTCACGACCTCTCCGCCGTCTTCTGCAGGATGAGTAGGGTAATCTGTGTAAATAGAGAGGTCAATGTAGCGGACATTGGAGATGAGATAGGGTTCACGAAAGCCCTAAAGAAAGTGTATGGTGACCACTTCCATTTTGTCTTCCACGAGCACATGTGTGAGGGATTGTTCGAGGATGACAGACCCGATTAGCCTCCTCGGCTACCGCTTTTTCCAGTACGCATTGCTGGGGGGCTCCCTTGCTGCATTAGTCTGCGCTTTAGTGGGGTTATTCGTAATACTAAGAAAGGAGTCGATGATAGGCGATGGAGTAGCACATATCAGCTTCGGTGGGATCGCCATTGGTCTTTTCTTGGGGATAAATCCACTCCTCACCGCACTGGTTGTAGCCATCCTCGGTGTCCTTGCCATCGGCTATATGCGTCGCCACGGTCTCGCCCAGAGTGACTCCGCTATAGCGGTTATGCTCGCGGTGGGCTTCAGCACAGGCCTCATCTTCATCAGCCTCGCCGGAGGCTTCAACGTCGACCTATTCAGCTTTCTCTTCGGCTCAATACTAACCATTGGGACCTCAGACCTCATCATAATTACAGGCCTCAGCTTAGTGAGCCTCGCAGTAGTAGGGGTATTCTACAAAGAGTTGTTGAGCGTAACGTTTGATGAGGAGGCTTCGAGGCTCATGGGGATCCCTGTTGGACTCCTCTCTACGGTCCTCAACGTACTAGTTGCGGTGACGATTGTCCTAAGCATTAAGGTCGTGGGGATGATACTCGTGGCTGCTCTTCTCGTAATACCTGGGCTAACGGCACTTCAGCTGGATATGAACTTCAGGGACACGGTGATCTCCGCGATCCTCTTCGGGGTTATCAGCGTCGTGGTCGGCATCTTCGCCTCTGCTCTCTTCAACGTGGCTACAAGCGGCGTAATAGTCTTCGCTCTCGTGACCTTCTTCCTCATCATCGCAGTATGGCGCAGGTTCACGCGAGCGTGACTAAGATTTATCAGCTGCCCTTCCAATCGACGGATCGGTGAGTTATTGCCACTCTACGAGAAGTCCCATGTAGACCACGACAAGCACCTTTGCAGCCTCGTCGCAGAGGGGATAGAACTATCCGACTACAAAGATTTGGTCAGGAACCCTAAGTATATCTGCAGGGTCTGCGGCAGGGCGGCTGCAAGCGAGAAGAATCTATGCGACCCTGTCCCACTTTAGACCCCTTTTTTTCATAAGCCACACGTAGTGTAAAGTTTAATGTCACGCTGTACGGATATCTCCCAGTATGTCGGCCTCAGGGGTCCGAAGGGGATACACGCTCTTAACGCTCTATATAATTGCGGTCATCAGGGACCTTGGGACCCAGCCAAGCCTAGACAAGTTGTTGGAGGTCGCAGAAAAGCAAGGTGTTTTGATCGCTAATGAAATGAGGAGGCAGATTCCAACCGGGTTGACGCCGCTAGAAATGGGAGCGGAAGTGTACCGCTGTTTCATGACGGATGCTGGCGCCGAGGTGAGCATCCATAAGAGGGATGAGGCGAGCATCACATTCGTTGTGAGGAGGTGCCCATTCCACGAGGCTTTCTTGGAGGTTGGCGTCGACTGCGGCATATTCCTTAGGGGGCTTTGCAGTAATCTTACCCTCCCCGCGATACAGGCTACTCTCAATCAGTTCGACCCCAAACTCAAGGTGGAGAGCGTCGTTGCCCGTCAGTCAGCCGAGGAAGTGTGCCTAGAGAGGATCTACATCTCCAGGTAGGCGTTTTATTCAACCTCACGTCTTCCTAAACCATGGTTCGCGCCGTTGAATCGGATGTCCTCGTCCTTGGCTCTGGAGGAGCGGGGCTCAGGGCCGCTATCGAGGTTGACTCTCGTGGCTTGAAAGCTGTCATCACCTCGAAGGCACCCGCCGGGATGAATAACTGCACCGTGGTCGCGGGAGGTGGCTTCAGGGCCGCTTTCGAGGGGTTAACCCCTGAGGAGCATATGAAAGATACGATTGAGGTCGGAAAGAGGCTCAACGATAAGCGCCTCGTCGAAATCTTCACCAAGGAAGGGGCTGAACGCATCCTCGAGATGAGGAGTTACGGTGTCGAAGTACGCGTTCACAAGACTGGAGCCTCTATCGGCTCGATCCCCAACCTGATGGGACTCGGGATGACGAAGCCTATGGTAGAGTACGCGAAATCGAAGGGCATCGAATTCATAGATAATGTGGCGGTAACCAAGCTACTCAAGAGAAGGGACAAAGTTGTCGGAGCAGTTGGATACGACGTAAAGCACGAGGAACCTATAGTCTTTTCCTCAAAGGCTGTCGTCCTCGCAACAGGAGGTGCCGGCGCCATCTATAAGAGGACGGACTGCCCGATCAGGACCACCGGTGACGGCTATAGCCTCGGCTTACATGCGGGAGCTCGGCTTAGGGACATGGAGTTCGTCCAGTTCTTCCCACTAGCCCTCGCTGAGCCTGGGCAGCCCCCCTATCTCATAGGCGGGCCCATAACAGAAGAGGGGAGAATTATCAACAGCCTCGGGGAGGACATCCCCAAAAAGTACAACTTGAGGGCTCGTCCCCTAGTCCTGAAGAGCAGGGACCTACTAAGCCGAGCTTTGATGATGGAGATAACGCAGGGCGGCGGAGTGGATGGGACCGTCCTCATAGATGCCCGCGAGGTCTTCAAGATGCATAGCGATAGACACCTCACTAACGCGGGGACTCAGCAGTTCCTAGTCGAGAAACTCCGCGCAGCTGAGAAGCCCTTCAGGGTTGCACCGGTCTGCCACTTCTGCATGGGTGGACTCGTCATCGGCGAATACGGGTACACTGGTATCCCTGGGCTCTATGCAGCGGGAGAAGTTGTAGGCGGGATCCATGGAGCCAACAGGCACGGAGGGAATGCTCTCACGGACATCCTCGTCTTCGGGGCGCGTGCTGGAAGAGCCGCGTCAGAATACGCGGGTAAAGCGAAGGTTAAGGATCTAGACCTACCAGAGATCGAGCTGAGGCGCTATGAGTCTATACTGGAACGGGATCAGGGCTACAACCCCCACGATGTGATGGATCGCCTAAGGCAAACAATGTGGGCGAAAGCAGGCATTATAAGGGACAGCACCAGTCTCGCCGAAGCCTTCGAGGCGGTCTTCGAACTAAAGCTTATGGTGGATAGGATTGTAGCGAGGAAGGGGAGGGACATGCTCGTCGCTCTCGAGACCTCAATGGCCCTCGAGTCCGCAGAGATGATCATAAGAGCCGCGATGGAGAGGAAGGAGAGCCGCGGCGCCCACTATAGGACTGACTACCCAGCCGAGAACCCGAGGTGGCTCAAACCCATCTACATCGGCCGCACGGAGACCGGCGCCCTCAAGTTCACGTCGTGATATCCTTAAACCCGCTGACGCGTGCGCTATCAGGAAAGACTATAATTTCTTAGAGAATTTGCTCGATTGGACGGATCAGAGAACGTGTCGAAGCGCAGGGTCGCGGCGGTCTCACTTGTACTTATAGTCATGGTATGTGACATGATTAATGATGTTCTTCGAGTCTCGGATAGATTGATTTAAGACCCGGAGGACATGGCCCAAAAAGTGCGTTGGGTGGTTACTAAAAGAGTGTCAAAGAGCCACCCGGAGGAGGTTAAGGAGTATCTGTTGAGATAGAATACGAAGACCTCGGCTTTAGTCCTCCTATGCTTTCGAGAAGTTATCCAGGATAAGAGAGTCTTGAATAATGGCTAGGAGTTCCTCTGGGTCCACTCTATCTCAATCTCGATCTCACGTCCACCTTCTATGAACGCGTATAGGAACTTATAGACGAGTGGCTCTGTGAACCTGATTGTTTCGGGCTGAATGTTGGGAATATGTTCCGATACTTCTAGTTGGCCTCGCTTTACCGCCTCACCGAGGTTGATCAACAGTTTTCCAAGCTCCTCCCTGCTCATGTCGGCTTTTCCCTTCCGGATGGCGCGGTGGCGTTCGCCGTACTCTTCGATGTACTCCATCATTAAGCCCCACTTGTCCATGCCCTGCTTAAGTGCGTACTCTCCGTTGACCGTGATCGTATAGTATCGCCTCTCGGGAGCCTCCTCCCTGTGCTCCACTTTCCCCGTGATCAGACCCTGTTCCATCAGCTTCTCAAGGGCAGGATAGACAGTCCCGGCTTTCGGCTTCCATAACCCCCAGAACATCTCGCCGAGACGCTGTATCAGATTGTATCCATAATTTGGGCCGTCGGAGAGAATTAGTAGTATCCACATCTGGACGGGACTTACACCTTGTTCCCTTGGGAGGATCGGTTGCATTATATGTAACCGATCTACTTATATAGATAATCTATATAAAAAGTCTTGTTATAAACCGGTGACCCCTTTATGAAGAGCGAGTATAACCCGAGCAACTGGGAGCTGACGAGGAGGCTTATTGGCTACATCAAACCCTACATGGGGACATATATTCTCATCAACCTTACAGCCTTCGGCAGGGAAGGGGTCTACAGCCTCCTCGCGCCTCTAATCGTGATGTTGATCATCGATTTTGTTTTGGTGCCGGTCCCCGGTGCACAGAACTGGTTCATCGACCTCGTAAAATTACGGATGAGCATAAACGACAGGAGTGGAATCCTATTCATCCTCGTCGGCTGTATATTCTTACTCGCCCTAATCAGATTCAGCTTCTTCGTGATCCACAGGTACTTCCGCGGTGTGATGAGCCAAAACATCCTCCGTGACATGCGCCGACAGCTATACGAGGCACTCATCAACAAGTCGTTCAGCTACCTCGGCCAAATCAAGACTGGGCAGATAATAAGCAGAGTCACTAGTGACATGAATGCTATCGACCTCTTCTACTCGGAGACGGTCAGGGAGCTCTTCAGGATGAGCCTCCAGCTCGGCATCGCAGTCGCAATACTACTCAGCATCAATAGTCAACTCGCATTGATAACGCTCCTTCCCCTACCTTTCATCTTCGTCACGATGAGACTCTACCTTAGTAGGGTTAGGGGACGTATGCTTGCCGCGAAGAACCAGTTCGATTCCTTGAATAGTGTTCTAATAGAAGGTATCACCGCGCAGAAGCTGATCAAAGGCTTCGGGCAGGAGGAGGCCTTCGCCGCGAGATTCAGTAAGGAGAACGAGGCCTACGTGACGAAGAGCCTCAGGACAGCTAGGCTCCAGTCGGTCTATACACCCTCGAACACGGTGATAGCCGCGACAGGGGTTGCCCTCGTACTCGTCTTCGGCGGGATAAGAGTGCTAGCGGGGAGCCTAACGCTGGGCGAACTTGTCCTCTTCGGCGCATACTTCACTCAAATTGTTGGTCCCATAAGGATGTACGCAAGGCTCATAGACTTCTACCAAGACGGCGTCGTGAGCGCGAGGCGCATCTTCGAGGTCTTCGACGTCGGCAGGGACGTCCCAGAGCCGGAGCATCCTTTTGAGCTACCGCGTCTTAAGGGGGAGATAGAGTTCAAGGAGGTCTCATTCAGCTACGGTGGGACCTCAGAGGTTCTTCGGGACGTTAACCTCAAGGTCTCAGCGGGGGAGAAGGTGGCGATAATCGGCTTCGTCGGTAGCGGGAAAAGCGCTTTGACGGAGTTGGTTCCCCGTTTCTACGATGTCACGGCAGGGCAGGTATCCGTCGACGGCCACGATGTCCGCGAGGCCTCCCTGAAGTCGCTTAGGGGGCAGATAGGCATCGTCCTCCAAGACATCTATATATTCTCAGACACTTTCAAGGAGAACTTAAGGTTAGGTAAGCCCGAGGCGACTGACGAGGAGGTCGTCGCAGCAGCGAAGGCAGCCCAGATGCACGACTACATAGCCTCGCTGCCCAAAGGCTACGACACACCCGTCGGTGAGAGGGGACTCACTCTGAGCGGGGGGCAGAGGCAGAGGATCGCAATAGCGAGGGTCCTACTCACTAACCCAAGAATACTCATCCTCGACGACTCGACTAGCAACGTCGACGCCGAGACCGAGGTCCAGATCAGGAAGGCGATAGATGCCCTCCTCGAGGGACGTACGGCACTCATCATCACGCAGCGCGCCTCGACCTGCGAGTCGGCGGATAAGATAGTGGTTATCGACCAGGGGCAGATTATCGCCATCGGGAAACACATGAAGCTGCTGAAGGAGAGTGAGAAGTACAGGATGCTAATAGAGTCACAGACGCTCACTCTCGAAAAGGAGGCTGATGACTGATGGCGGAGTTTGCTGGCAGGTACGACGTCGGCTCATTAGAGTCCACAGAGAGGAGGTTCAGCGACTGGGGACTCGTTAAGAGGATTATCAAGGACTACATGCTCCGCCACATGTCTCTCGTCGTAGCAATGGCGTTGATTATAATGGCGAAGACCACCCTCGTCCTATCAGGGCCCTACATCTACAAGGTCACTCTCGATACCTTCATCAGCGGCACACCGGAGCCCAACGAAAGGTGGCTCGCAGATATAATCAGGGAGATTGCCCAGACGCTCGGCAGCGGAACAGCCACTCAGTGGCTGGACATTGTCTCAGCTGGCCTGATCTACGTCGTCGTAGGCATCGCCCTATGGGGCGTCATGAGTTTACAGGAGTACTACCTAAACAAGCTCGGGTTGAACATCATCGCGGATATCAGATCGGACTTCTTCCTACATTTAGAGAAGCTGAGCCAGAACTTCTTTGAATATGGTAACACGGGGAAGCTAGTCTCACGCGTGACGAACGATGCTGAGGCGCTCAGGAAGTTGGTCTCGTCGGGGATAATCGGCGTAGTCGCGGACCTAATCGCGGCGGTCGCCATCCTGGGGACTATGTTCCTGCTGAACTGGCAGCTAGCCCTAGTAGCTGTTGTCATGGCCCCCATCATAGTAATAGTTACAACGACCCTGAATAGGTTCGTAAGGAACAATTGGAGGGTCGCAAGGCAGAACATCGCCTCGATGACGGGAAAGGTGCAGGACCTAATGGTTGGCGCCAAGGTGACGAAGGCGATGGCGCAGGAGGAGAAGAGCCTCTCTGACTTCAATAAGGTCAATGTCGCGAATGCGAAAGCTCAGATCAAGGCGGAGGTCACCGCGAATATCTACGAGGCCACCGTCGGCTTCTTCTCTGCCCTGATAAGCACCCTAATTTGGTTTTTTGGTGGTCAACAGGTCATCGGCGCATATCTCGCCATCGGCGACCTCGTTGCCTTCACCCAGTACACGACGAGCTACCTCGACCCGATACAGAACATCAGCACATTCTACGGGGAGATACAGAGCGCCCTCGCGGGTGCGGAGCGCATATTTGTGGTCCTCGACATAGTCCCCGATGTGAAGGAGGCGCCCGACGCCATCGACTTCCCAGAGGGGGAGGGAGTGGTCGAGCTCAAAGACGTCCGCTTCAGCTACGCCAAGGATCAGCCCATCCTCAAGGAGATAAACATAAAGACGCGCCCAGGCGAGCGCCTCGCCATCTTCGGCCCAACTGGCTCCGGGAAGTCAAGCATAATCAACCTCGTCGGCCGCTTCTATGACCCGGACTTCGGCGCAGTCACTATCGACGGAGTCGACCTTAGGAGGGTGAAGCTCAAGGCACTCCGCCGTAGGGTCGGCATCGTCCTACAGGAGCCCTACCTCTTCCAGGGGACGCTCCGATACAACCTCAAATTCGGACGCCCCAACGCCACCGATGAGGAGATGATTAGAGTCGCTAAACTTGTAGGCATCCACGACCCTATCACCCACCTTCCGAATGGCTACGACGAGGAAGTCAGAGAGCGAGGCAGCAACCTAAGCTACGGACAGCGCCAGCTCGTCTGTCTCGCGAGGGCACTGATCTCCGATCCCAAGATACTCATCCTCGACGAGGCAACGAGTAGCGTCGACCCCTATACGGAACAGCTCATCCAAAACGCCCTCAAAGCCGAGATGGTGAACCGCACGATTCTCATAGTAACCCACCGCGTCAGTACAGTTAGGGACGCCGACCGCGTAATTGTCCTGAACAACGGCGCTGTCCAAGCCGAGGGCACCCACAACCAGCTAGTAAAGAAAAACGAGCTATACAGGCGCCTATGTGAGATGCAGCTAGTTAAGGTCTAAAAGAAGAACCACGAGATCTATCCTAGAAAAAACCCTCAGGCATATACTACTTCGTCACGAAGGTAAGCACGTCCTCGTCCTGCAGTCTATGATTGAGACCTACTTTCTGCCCACCGAACCTGACACTCTTCCCCCAGACCTGCGCATATTTGAAGTCCGTGCGCAATGCCTTGTGGAGCGTGTCACAGACGTCCCCCACCGTATAGCCGCTCCGTACTATAAGCGGCTCCTTATAGTCCGTCTCCCCACCCTTTGGCCGCATGTATATTCTTATAAACTCGAGTCTCTGGTAGAGCTGCTCACGGAACTCATCGATGTTAACGCCCGACTCTGCCGCAATGGGGAGGACGTAGTAGTCAAGCTTCTCTCGAACCTTCCTCAGGCTCTCCGAGTCGATCATGTCTATCTTGTTGAGGACGGCGAAGGTTGGCACGTAAACCCTGTTACCAAGGATGACGTCGATGAGCTGCTCGTCGTTTATATCCTCCCGGATCATAACACGGGCATTGTGGAAGCCGTAGACTGAGAGTATGTCCTTAATCGTCTCCTTTCTTATCTTCGTAAGCGGGACTTGAGCGATAACCGAGACCCCGCCAGTAGCAGTTTTCTCTATAACGATATTCGGCGGCTTCATCTCCGGCCTGATACCTATCTCTCGTAGCTCCTTCAGAAGTAACGGTTTGGCGCCAGGCTGAAATACGTCGAGGGTGATGAGGAGGAGGTCAGCAGACCTCGCCACGCTGAGTACTCTCTTGCCGAGTCCCTTCCCTTGCGCCGCGCCGGCGATTATCCCAGGCAAATCGAGAATCTGAATCTTCGCTCCGCGATACTCCATGAGACCTGGCACTACAGTTAGAGTCGTGAAATCGTAGGCACCCACCTTCGACTTCGCGTTGGTTACCTGGTTCAAGATAGTTGATTTTCCGACACTGGGCATACCTATAAGAACCACGGTGGCGTCGCCCGTCTTCTTCACGGAGTAGCCATCTTCACTCCCCCTCCCGCTCGCCTTTATTTGCTGCTCTTCCTGCTCGCGCATCAATTTAGCCCGGCGGGCCTTGAGTACCCCGAGGTGTCGCTCCGTCGCCTTGTTGATCTGGGTACGGGCGATCTCTTCCTCAATCTTCTTTATCTTCTCAGGGATACCCATTACCAACCCAGCATATACGCGCCACTCAAAAAGGTTTCCAGAAGCTTGAAGCTCATAATAAGAAGGAGAAGACAGAAAATATTAACGGGAATGGAATATTGGCCAATTAAGGTCCGCTCATAAACTTGCGGGCTGGATAGGACTCTTCTTGCCAGTCATCGCCTCGATTGAGATCTCAACGAGTGAGAGGTGCGGGCTCCTTGCCATATCCTCTGCGGTAAGGGTCTTGCCCTTCCCAGGCGCGTATTTGTCGCTTAGCCGCCGGAGTGCCATGAGACGCTTATCCTGGTCAGTGATGACCTTGGCCTCACCGCTTACTATGACGCTAAGATATTTCCATGTGTAATCGCAGGGCTTATCACCCCGGACTATCTCTCCCGAGTCGACCTCGAAGCAAACCCTCGGGTTCTTCGATATGTTCGCCATCTTCATTCCGTCAGGGTGGCTGTGAAAGATGACCTTACCGTTGAAATAGACATAATTGATAGGGACTACGTAAGGCCGGTCATCAACTGAAGTGGCGAGTCTCCCCACATCCTGTTCCCGCAGAATCTCCTCCATCACCGCTTTCTCGGTTATCTCCTTCTCCTTTCTTCGCATACCAGACATGGCTCTCGAGGGG
>CAZIKD010000025.1:0-13612 GCA_964539725.1 uncultured Candidatus Bathyarchaeia archaeon
CGCCACATAGCCGAGTTCTGGCATCTCGAGGTGGAAGAGCCGTGGACGGACCACGAGGGCATCATGGTGGTTGGGGACGAGCTGGTCACGCACATCGCTCACCACCTCGCGGAGAAGATGCCGAAGGAAATACAGGCAGCAGGGAGAGAACCCAAAGAACTGATTAAGATAGAGACTCCTTTCCCGAGGGTGAAATACGACGAAGCCGTGGAGATCCTACAGAAGGACGGTGTTGAGATACTCTGGGGTGACGACTTCGGCTGGCAGCAGGAGGGGCCACTTACGCGGCACTTTGACTCTCCATTCTGGGTGGTCGGGTTCCCCACGGGGATAAAGCCATTCTACCATATGCCCGATCCCGCGAGACCGGACACAACGAAGTCCGGAGACCTCCTAGCTCCTGAGGGATATGGGGAGATCATCGGCGGCGGTCAACGCGTCCACGACTATGACCAGCTTCTGCAGCGTGTTCTCAATGACAACCTTAACCCTGAGGACTACAAGTGGTACATGGAGCTACGAAAGTGGGGGACGGTGCCACACAGTGGCTTCGGCCTCGGCGTAGAACGTGTTCTGACTTGGATGCTGAAGCTCGAGCACATCAGGGACACCGTGCCCTTCCCAAGAGATATGCGCAGGGTTTACCCATAGCACCTATAATTTCCACACCTTCCTAAAAATCTCAATTCTTCCTTAGGGACGCGACGAAGCCAGCGACCTTCTCGTCGATCTTCCCCTTCGGCATTTCACCTGCCTTAATCGCCATAGAAGCGAGGGCCCTCTTACCAACGGGCTTCTCCATCCAACTGAAATTTGTCCCAGTAAAGAAGCGGTTAGTCGCAAAGAGGGCGACTTTAGGAAGCTTATCCTTCTTTGTCAGGTATCCTTGAATAGGGACAGATGCCCTGAAACCGTTACCAGAGTCCCTACAAGGACACGGCTATAGCTTGAGGGATCAACACCCGAGGTCAACCCCACCCCTTGCTCGTTTAACTCGCATAAGTCATCCCCCATCTTCTTAGCTATTGCCTGAGCGACTAAATTCGTGTTCTCCGTCTTTGAATAATATATGATTAAGTATTTTTCATCTATTTGCACGCGCTTTTAAGGGCGCAACCTAAGAGCACATTAGCGCCCCTCTCTAGGTCCTCAGGATCGCTTCTCTCCCCCGGGGCGTGGCTTACGCCATTTATGGAGGGGACAAATATCATTGCTGTTGGACAGATAGTGTGCATGAACTGGGCGTCATGACCCGCACCACTCGGCAACCTTAGCGTCGAATAGCTTCGCCTCTTCGCCTCTGCCTCCACAAGGTCGACCATCTCTGATCTGAAGTGAACGGGCTGGGCGTCCGCGGTTATTTCCTTTTCGAGTTTGAGCCCCCTGCGCCTCGCGGCCTCGCCTGCCATCCGCTCCACGTCAGTTTTTCCATCCCTAAATGTGGCATAGTCGTAGGATCGGTAGTCTATCGTGAAGTCGGCGAGACTGGGGATGACGTTTATTGCGCTGGGTTCGAGGCGGAGCTTACCCATTGTGCAGAGAGCGTTGCTCCTTTTCGCCACAGACTCAAGTAGGCGGTAGTATAGTTCAGCTGCGCCAGCCATAGCATCCCTCCTCATTTCGAGTGGGGTCGTCCCCGCGTGGTTTGCCTCCCCGTGAAATCGCATCCTCCACCAGGCTATGCCTTGGACACCCTCAACAACACCGATCTGGAAGCCACGCTTGTGGAGAACCGGGCCCTGTTCAACGTGTAATTCAAAGTATGCTTCGGGCTCAATGTTGTCCGATCCGAGGTAGCCGATGCCATGCAATGCCTCTTTTAGAGTGGTGTCATCGTCGTCCCTACGCTCATAGGCCCTTTCAAGGGAGTAACCGCCTGTTTTAACGAGACTCCCCATCATATCCGGTTGGAATCTAACGCCCTCCTCATTTGTGAAGCAGCCCACACCGACGGGATGTTTCGTCTCGATACCCTCCTCGTTCAGCCACTTGACGACCTCAAGCGCGCTGAGAACACCATAGGCTCCATCCAAGATACCAGCGTCGATGACCGTGTCGAGGTGGGAGCCCATGATGATGGGCTTCAGAGTCGGGTCTAAACCCCCTCGGACACCGAAGATATTCCCTATGCTATCAATGCTGACTTTGAGCCCTTCCGACCTCATCCAAGAGACGAGGAGATCACGAGCCTTGCCGTCCTCCTCACTAAGGGCGAGCCTGGTCACTCCATTAAGGCCCTTCCTCCTCCCGATCCGCCCCATCTCGGCCAAAGAACTACCAAGCCGGGCGCCGTTAATCCCCTTCAAACAATCCCCCTTCAAAGTAGATATAATAAGAATAAAAGCACCTGAAATAAAAAAATCACCACGCGCGATGCTAGATGACCTTCTCGATGAAGCTGCTCTCCCTTTAATTCAGTGGGGAGGAAGTTATAGGAATTACTCGCCCCAGTCTTCTTCCTCTAGGTTAAGCTCTTTCACATACTTTTTACCATCTTCATCAAATTCTATCACATAGTCGACTCCACAGTCATGGCAGCTAAAAATGTCCCCTTTTTCGACAACTTTGGGAATATCTAAAGTTCCACCACATTCGATACATTCTTGACTCATGTTTACATTGCCTTCTTATTGTTATCCCATCTTCGGGATACAACACCTGGATAACAAGTTTTTAGGGAGATATGATTTGTGGAGGATTTGATCATAACAAAATTATGTAAAACGCGCACGCAATTGTTTAAGAAATGATTAAAGAGAATTGGATCCAGTTATGCATCTGTGCATGTGTTGATGAAATGCAAAGTTGACTGAGCAGGAGACGCCGCGTACGCGTGCGCCAAGTATCTAAGAGGCGAGGCTAAGAGCTGGGTTCCGTGAGTGCCGGGAAATTAGCTTGGGCGCCAGATCAGACAATCTGGTCTGGATGTATTTAAAAAAAAGCGAGCGGTTTTCTAAAGTTTATCGAACTCACTGCGTTCAATAAGTGGAGAAATCTTGGCGCTCATTACCGCCATGTAGTCTTTAGCCCATTTAGCGATCTTGTGGGGGTCAGCATCGACGATCATTATTGCACGCATTTCAGCTAAGGAGTAATATATCGTATGATTTGTAAAAACCTCTCCTTTTTTTGTCCTCTCAGCCTCGATCGCGTATATTTTTTTCATGTTCTCAGCGAATGGTTCCTTGGCCCAAAACTCAATCAGATACTTCATTTTTATCACCTACATAGGCATTTTACGAGAGGTCTGTATAGTTAATAACACTTGTCGTTAACTCTAATTCAACTTATGTGTGTGGGGGGAGATGCAAAATTTTTATCACCAAAGTCCCTTCTGAGTATAGAAGTTATTACGAGATTATGCACTAATTTTTTCCCAAGGAACCCTCTCAATAATTATACATATCCAGAACGTTGAATGTAAATTATGGACGAGCTAGAGTCCCAAGTTTTTAAAACGATTGAATCTGGGAGGGACAGAATGGTTCGGACCCTCCGAGACCTCTTAAAAATAGATACCCAAGTCCCACCCGGCCACGACTATGACAAAGTCTGCAGGATTCTCGAGGAAAGATACCGTCGCCTAGGTTATACTACATCACTTCACGAGGCCTCCGAGAAGTACATGAGGCTCAGCGGCGCGAAGCACATCAGCCTCGAAGGTCCTAGAATGAATCTAGTGGCTCGCCTTTTTGGCAAAGGCGGAGGACCTACACTCCATATAAGCGCTCACACAGACACCGCAGCCATACAGAAGCAGGGATGGAGTCTCGACCCCCTCGGAGGCGAAATAACAAAGACCAGCAAGTACGGTAAGAGCGACTACGACAAGGGAGGCGGCTACATCTGGGGCCGAGGCGTAGGCGACGACAAGGGGGAGACATCCGCACTCTTGCTCGCCCTTGAGGCGTTATATGAAGTCGGAGTCAAATTAAAGGGCGACCTCGTAGTCACCGCGAACTGCGACGAGGAGATAGGCGGCGTCGCCGGTGTCGGTTACCTAATCAGGGAGGGCATAATCAAGGCAGACATAGGTATCCAGCTAGACGGCTCCTTGACGGGGATCGGCCTAAGCGCTATGGGAAGAACACGCTTCCTAATACGCACTAGAGGAAGGAGCTACCACGGCCAAGTCCCTATACTCGGAATAAATGCTATAGAGAAGATGAGTAAACTTAACGTCGCCCTAAACGATTACTGGAGGAATGTCCTTCTTAAACGCAAATATGCGACACCCGGTATCGATTTCGGCGAGAGCCTCAGGGCTCAAGGGATTGATTGTCCAACTGGGATGCTTAACATAGGAACGATTAGAGGGGGAGTTCAAGGAGCTACCGTCCCAGACATCTGCGAGGAAGAGGTGCTCAGGGGCATGATTCCAGGCGAGACATATGAGGGGACCCACGCTGAATTCAATGCGGTCCTCAACGGTGTTAAGGTAACCGACGCTGATCTACATTACGAACTCGAGACTATCAACTTCCGCGAGGGCTATGTCATCCCAGCTGCCGATCCCTACGCCCTAGAGTGTCAAGCCCTCATTCAGGAGGCTATAGGTAAGAAGCTACCATTCATCGGTACTCTCGCCAGTACAGACATGAATTATCAGGTCGTCGATGGCGGAATGCCCTGCATAAACTTTGGTGTAGGAGGCCCCTACAGCAACGGCCACAGTCAAGACGAAAACGCTAGCATAGACGAGATAATTGAGTGTGCCAAGGCCGTCGCTTTAATAACTATTCGTAAACTAAAAGTAAAATAGCATAGTGTGAGTACCCTAAACTACTCATTAAACGACTTTTCCAGCTAAAACGCGCGCTCGATACTACTCATCTAAGTAAAAGGAGTATCTATTACTGAAAAAGCCGGACACGATCTACTTCACGAGCTTGTCTTCCTTCCGAGAATACATCCAATAGGCCAAGATAATTTGCCATACAGACATATAAGCCGCCGAGAGCGCCTCGGGGATCGCCACGGAGGTCCAGGGGAGTAACCAGACGACGACCGCGAGTGATGCCGACCCCCAGGCTAGTAATGTGTAGAATCTCATACTCTTCCGATAACAGAACAGTCCAATGAAAATTGCGGATAGGGGCATGGCGGCGAAGAACCCGACGCTGACGTAATAATGCCAGGGTTCGATAGTGATGTTTAAGATCCCTATCCCAAGTAAAAACCCCGCCGATAGTAGGTGGATTGCGCCACCCACCTGCCCGACAACATCACTTTTAGTCATCTCCAATAAACCCGTGCTGAACATCATCAGTAACGCCGCCGTCATCGCAAGACCGGAGTTGAAGACAACCGATCCTAATCCTTCCGCTCCCAGGTCACTCAGCGCGTTTCCGGTCCAGCTGAACCATGGGGATAGCCAGATGCTCATAGCAATTATCATGAAGCCAAACAAGGGGGCTATTAAGCCAAAAAACCCGGCTAACCTGAGTACCTTGAGATTCATCACCGAAGAAGACGCTTAACATATGTTAAATATATCGCTGCACGCGCATCGCCTAAGTTTTATTATAGTAATAGATCTAATTCAAAAGTCATCAGTCATACATGGGTATTTTTGCGTACCGTCCTCCAACCTTCTTAATATTATGAATCGCCTAACGTTTACTATGGAGATTATTGACCTAAGGAAGGAATTAAAGAAACTCTACTCGCCAAAGGGAACGCCAGAGATCATAGACGTCCCAGAGTTAAACTATCTAACCTACACCGGACGTGGTGAACCGGGTGGAAATTCCTACAACGAGGCTCTGAACGCTTTATCGCGCCGCGCGTGGGACGAGCCCCGCAGTCAGAAGGCGTTACATGGCTTCGTTGAGGAGCGCGGCTACAACCTTCGGGGTCACCACCACGAGATCTACATGAGCGACCCTCGGAGAACACCGCTAGATAAAGGGAAGACGATTCTACGACAACTAATAGAGAAAACCTAGGAGAGCGAAACCCTCTATTAGCCCTAGCAGAGCATATCAGGGGTAAAGGGGCCGCCAGAGTGATCGATTACCACGTCCACGAGAGGCACTCTAGGGATGCTGCGGCAGCGAAGATATCAGAATATATTGCAGCCGCTGAGGGGCGAGGCATCACCGAGATCGCCTTCACGACCCACCTGATAACCATAGGTCCCGACGTAGACCTCAGTATACGGGAAGAGGAGATTCCTGAATATATCAGGGAGATCAGGATAGCCCAGGACGGGACGAGGATCAAGCTCCTGGCAGGTCTCGAGGTCGATTATTTCCCCGGCGAGGAACGACACCTGGAAGCCATCCTGAGAGGCAACGACTTCGACTTCATACTCGGCAGCACCCACTACATAAATGGCGTAGACATTGGCTCACGGAGTCAGGCTGAAAGCTATTTTGCAAACCGTTCGATTACCGAAGCGGCCGATGAATACTATAAGGTCTGGAAGAGGGCAATTGAGAGCGGCCTCTTCGACGTCATGGCCCACCCTGACTACTGGAGGAAGTACCTCCGCTTCTACGGTAAATCCGCCTTGTGGGGCGACTACGGCTCGGTCCTCTTCGACGCCCTTGACGCCATGGCGGATAATGGCGTCGGACTCGAGGTGAACACCGCAGGGAAGCGGGCGGGGACCGGCAATTATTATCCCATACAAGAGTTCCTGTTAGCCGCACATGAGGCGGGGGTCAAAGTGGTGACCGTCGGGAGTGACAGCCACACCACGGGCACCCTCGGATACCATCTGGAGGATGCGATCCGACTACTAAGAGAGGCGAGCTTCACCCATATTAGTACTTTCAAGGATAGAAAGAATACCCTCATCAGTATCGAGGATATGTTGGAGAGAACTCGTACACGCGCCAAGCTAGATGTTTAGGAACTATTTCTTTTTAATATCATCCTACAAGGATAACAACTATGGTTAGTCGTAGTTGCCCAAGGTGCCAAGGTAGGCTCTCCGAGGGCGACTACTTCTGTGGGCAATGTGGCGCCCCAACAAAGTTCGGCTTGAAGAACCTAGAGAAAAGCGAGAAGCTTAACATGACCCTCAGCCAACTCGATCGCGCATTTCAGGCGGGATATGTATCGAAGAAAAAATTCGAGGAACAGAGGGCCAAGTATAGCGCCGAACTGGCAATGATGCAGGACGAGCTCGCGAAAAAGCGCCCAGTCGAACCCAATATTTTTCCACCCGAAACTGACTCCCCCAAGCCACGATCCCTAGAGCGTACCTTCAGCGACGCGAAGAGCGCAGTCATCTATGCCGACCCTCCCCACCTTCATCTTCACGACGCCGTTGGCTACCTAATAGGGGCGGTGGTCATCGTGGGGTTAAGCCTCTGGTTCACTTGGAGTTTAATAGGAGAAGGCTTCGAGAGTATCTGGATCGAAAAGTGGTACCTACTACTATTCAGTCTCGTAGGTCCCGCGATCTACCTCTTCTGGATGTGGAGAGCGGACAAGTTTGAAAGAGAGCCCCTCTACTTCGTCTTCCTCATCCTCGGCTGGGGGATGTTCGCCGCTTTCCTCAGTATGATAGGTAACAGCATCTTCGATGAGATCGGCTTAGGTGCGGCGTGGCTAGGAGCCCCCATTGTTGAGGAGTCTATGAAGGCTATAGGTGTATATCTGATGGCGAAGAGCCCAGAGTTCAACGACTCAATGGATGGGATGGTGTACGGCTTTGCCTCGGGGATGGGGTTCGCCTGGGCGGAGAACTTCTTCTACATAGTCCTCATCTACAAAGGAGACTTGACCTGGGCCCTTCTTAGGGTTTTCATCTTTGGACTCGGCCACGGAATCTATACAGCCTACACGGGTTGGGCAATAGGTAGGGCGAAGGTGAAGAAAGGCTACGTAACTCCCGGCGATATGAAAATAGGTCTTGCTATGGCGATTATTGCCCATGGACTCTACAATAGTGACCTAATCCAAGTGGACAACTATGAGAGTCTCGCCATTTGGGTTCTCCTAACGCTCGGCACCTTTATTCTAATACTATACGCTCTAATCCGCCGATCCTGGGCGGAGGAGAAAAAGTGGCTCTACGATGCGGGCTTTGCCCCGAAGACGATGTCGAAAATATGACCCTAGGCTCATGGATGCTAAGGATGAGATCACTCGCGATTTAGATAGACTTCTCGAGTATGACGAGGGTATAACCGAGGAGCTATTGAATAAGCCGCGGTTCTAGGGTGGTGGGCGTGTCCCGAGTGTAACGACTATATTCCTTTGGGAGCTGTCACGGATAATCCCGAGTGTAATCTTCGCGCCAGGCACCTTGTTCCTCTGTATGTAGACTATAAGGTCGTAGAAGGTCTTCATCTGCGTGCCATCAGCGGAGGTTATCACATCGCCACCTAGCTTAGTTGATACGCCGTCGACTGTCTCCGTCCTGGTCCCTCCCCTCATCCCGGCGATGCCAGCTGGTCCACCTGAAGTCACCTCGATGACGAGGGTCCCGCGGGTCCCCGTTGGGAGGTTCATCGAGCCTACGATCCCCTGAGTGACGTCTCTGCCCTGGATGCCTAGGTATGGATGGCTGTACGTCCCTTTCGAGATGAGACTTGGCAACTCACGTGCGATGGTGTCACTGGGGACGGCGAAGCCTATACCTCGAGAGGTCTCGGAGGGTATGGCCGTGTTTATTCCCACGACTTCCCCATCCATATTGAGGAGAGGCCCTCCACTATTACCGGGGTTTATAGCAGCGTCGGTCTGGATCACGTCCACTATAGGATAATTCCCCGTTGAGTCCATCTGCCTCCCGACTGAGCTGATTATTCCCGAGGTCAACGTATTTGCCAACCCGTAGGGGTTCCCGATGGCGACGACGCTTTGTCCGACCTTGAGGAGGGAAGATTTACCCAGCTTAAGTGGCTTGATGAGACTTGCTGGAGCGTTGACGCTTATCACGGCGACGTCGGAATAGGGGTCTCGCCCTATGAGCTTCGCATCCACGATCGTCCCGTCTATGAAGGTAACCGTGATGCTCGTCGCGTCCTCGACGACGTGGTTATTGGTGATTATTCTCCCGGTTGCATCATAAACGAAGCCACTCCCCTCTGCCGCGCCGGTTGGCAGCTTCACGATTATCATAACCACGCTTTCCCTCGTTTTATTGTAGAGGTCGATCAGGAGCGAGTCAGGTTGAGGAGTTGTTCCCGTTCCCCCGCCGACGTTCTTTACTGCTTCTCTGAGGGCGGTGATCTCAACGCCTTTACTTATCAACTCTTTATTTATAGACTCCACCGATAGCATCAGAGTGTCCGTTTGCTGCGTGAGGTCTCTCATCTGATCGTTAGTGCTGATGGTGTTGTACGCTAAGACGCCCATATTCGCCACAATCAAGATCGCGACGAGTAAGGGCATCCATCTGCTCGATGACCTCCTCGGCCTGCTGCCGTAGAACCATTCATCACTCATGGTGATCTTCATAGCATTGGCGTATCGGAGGGGAATAAACTCTCGCCTCTGCAGGGGCTATCGAAAAAGAGGCGAGACGGGTTTACTCCTAGAATTTTCGGGGTATAGAATCGATCATTAAATAGAGATTTTAGGCGACTAAGGGACAGCGCACGCAGCGGAGTATCGAGGCCTCACGCCAGAGCCTAAAAACCCACCTCAATCGCCCTCGTCTGGAGGCTCGCGCGGCCTGGAGGAGGCTCACCTAGAGCAACGCGACACCTATGTCACTGGAGTCGTTCCCAGCCCCTTGGTTTGCAGACGATCTCCCGTATCCGCATGTCGAAGAACCTATGCGTGTTGCTCGGGAGGAGTATGACAGCTGTGTCAGCACCTCCGCCATTTCCGCCTAATGAAACAACTTCCCTGTCTGTCCTTATCAGCCCAGCGTCTGCGGCCATGCAGGCGCACTCGCAGGCAACCTTGACGCCTGCTCCGAATAAGCGAAGGACGTGGGCAATAATCTCGTCGACCTGTATGACGTTGAACTTCTTTTTCACCGCGCGTCCAAGGGCGCCGAAGGAGTGGCAGGCGCGGATTATTTTTCCGCCGCTATCCTCTATAGCCTTCATATACTCAGCCTTCATGCGATCCTGGTTCGGCTCAAGATAACCGACCATCCCCGCGACGACTATAAGGTTGTATCCCGTGAATATCTCCGCCGCGAGGGCGCCGGTCTCCCCCGTGTAGGAGGCGACAACGACGTCCTTGAGACCCAGCTCATCGGCTCTTTTCTTCGCTATGAGCAGTGCGTCCCTGCTGTTTACTTTGCCCGGCTCCTTGAAATACGTGGTTTCGACTTTGGACATTTCGTGAACCCAGAATTCACTAGGGTAATGTAGATATATGGTTTGGGCGCGCGCATCCGACTTCTCAAGATTCTACATCCTAACAATACTCAAAGAAGAACCCGAACACGGCTACGACATACTAAAAATTCCAAAACCGAGTAGGAAAAAAAATCAGCTCAGGATTAGTATACCCCTTCCTTCAACAACTCGAAGAAAAGAAAATAATCACCGTCAAATCCGAGATGCAAGGAGACAGAGAGAAGAAACTCTACACTTTAACACCAGAGGGAGTAGTGTTCTGCAACAGATTATTCAAGAGCGCGCGCGCGAAACGAAAATACTTTCGGCAATGAGAACTCTAAGGGAACGTCACATATCTCAAATGTTGGTCCTTGATGGAGCGGAAATGATAGGAGTCATATCGGAAAGAGATCGTATCAAGGCAGTTACTTATGCTTCCCTTGCTTCCTTCAGCCTACTTATGAAAGAGAGAAAATAAATCCATAATAAATCGATCTCTAAAAATATTACATAAACGACCATCTACTATTTTATTGAAACAATTCTCATTAGAATAAGTTAGTAAACGCCGTCGCACGCGGAATATTTTTAATGGGAAGGCATTCCATATAGATGAGCCGCTGTGATGAAGAAAGTTACAATAATCACGCCTCCGGAGTATGAGCCCCAAGTCATCGAGGCAATCGGTAAAACGGGTGTAACGCAGTTTAAACCAATCACTGGTTCAGAATATGAGGTTCTTAAAGGGTCAGGAAAGCAGCAGGTGGATTGGAGGGAATTATATTCAAAGATACACACACGGCTCAACGAGCTTGAGAAAATTGGGTCCCCAAAGGGCGCATCCGTCAAACCAACTATAGAAGAGCTGAAAAAGTTTTCAAGTGATCCTAACGACGTCATCACCAAGACGACGGATAGCCTTGATGGTCTGATGGTTGACCTTAAGGTACGGTACGAGGATAAATTTAAAACAGGTAATAAACTAGTAGAGGAGCTTCAAGCAAAGATACTTCAGGTAGAAAAAGCTCATGACGAGACAGCCAAAAGGTATGCTGACGAACAACGGATCCTTAAAGCCAATATGGAAACAGTCAAGGTAAGAAGGGCCTCCATCGAGGCACTTGAACCAGAAGAACTCAAAAAATGTTTTGCGGTTGGCGTGGTGAAAAAAGACACCATCTCCCAAATGGAAGAGTATCTTAAACGCTACCCAGACGTTTTTTCCAAGACGGTTAAGGTATCGGATAATGAATCCTTTCTCTTCGTTTTCAGCACTGAGGAGCGACGCCAGTGGGTTGAATCGCTTTTCTTGGTCTTTGAGGTAAGAGACATTTTTGACGTCCTTGACTCCAAAGACATTCTCCTAGTTTTAGATTCAGCGAAGAGAAAAGAGGCTATCACAAAGTACACGGAAGAGCTGAAATTACTTGAGACTTCAAGGTCAACTGTTGGCCTTGAAGACAAGATCGACGAGAAAAAACAAAAGGAAATCGATAGCTTAAAAAACGAATACGATAAAAAGATCAAGGATAATGAGGAAAGATATTCACAAGAACTTCAGTCAATGTACAAAGAGCAGGGAGATATTTTAGGAAAGGTTAGGTATTACGATCAGCTGCTTTCCAACTACGCGGATAACCGCGTGCAGGTCCTGAGAAGCAGCGTTATAAGCGTATTACAGGGTTACACACCAGAAAGTAAGGTCACTGAACTCAGAGCATCGATCGAGTCAGTTGAGAAAGAGTTTGGAGAGAAGTTCTTCATCCAAGTTGAGGAACCTTCACATGACGACCAGAACGTCCCGAGCCCCCCAATGGATTTTAAGCCCAAGTTCTTACAACCACTCTGGACCCTTACGACCCTCAGGGGGTGGCCTTCATCCATCGAGATCAACCCAGGTTACATCTCGATTATCGTATTCTGCTTCCAGTTTGGCTTAATGTTCGGAGATGTAGGTCAGGGCTTGATTTTCCTCTTGATTGGAATACTTGTCTCGCGAAAGTTCAAGAGGGGGATGATGTCAAAGTTAGGGACAATGTTTGTCCCTATGGGTATATCTGCTATGATATTCGGTGTTATGTATGATTCGATCTTTCTAGTTGAGGGGCTGCTATTCCATCATCATACAGTGTTTATTTTTAATTTTCCACCTCCAATATTTGGTCGGTTTACTATTCCATTTCCTAACCCTATCCACCAGACCACATGGTTAATGTTACTAATTTTCCAGATCGCAGCTATAGAAATCATAGTCGGATTAACGTTGGGTGCAATAAATCAGATTAAGAAAGGAAACCCAATCGGAGCTCTTGGTGAACACGGTCTTGGAATGATACTATATGTTATAGGGCTCTATCTAACGGCGATGTACATGATCAGCGTCGGCATGGATTTCATGAAGGCAATTGGGAACTGGACTTTCCTCGTTATGATCGCTGGATTGGGTCTCAGTTTCCTTGAGCCGATAATCCACTCCCTTATTCATGGACACGGTATTGGCATGGAGTCTATAGGGGAGGGTGTGGGAGGTTTGTTGATGACCTTCGTCGAAGGCCTAGCCAACCTATTCAGCTTCCTACGTATTGCTGCATTCGCTTTAGCCCATGCGAGCCTCGGTGTGGCCGCTGAAGCATTAACAGCAGCGCTTGGAGTAACAGGTATCGGCCTTCTGATTATGAATGTAATCGCACTGAGTTTTGAGTTCGTATCGAGTTCGGTGCAATCACTAAGGTTGCTATATTACGAATTCATGGGTAAGTTCTTCACGGGCGGAGGCGCACCTTTCAGACCTTTCACAATTAGAAAGAAAGACTAAAATTCTCTCATCCACCCTCATTTAATGTTTTTTTCCTAATTTAGTCGAATTTGTATGTGGTCAGACGTGGAAGACAGACTAGTTGAATAAAGGCGAGGTTTTAAAAACGGTCTTGTTTGAAGTCATTCAGGGATGACCACATACTTCAGAAGTTCTTGGGGGGATATCCCCTGAGCCTTCCCCCAAGCAATTCCGACCAGGTTGTCTTTCTCAATCTCACTATAGATCAGGTAAGCCATAATCACATTGAATCCAAACTCGTTACTTGCTCTGGCGCTTGTTACCGTCTCGTATTTGTGTCGTCTTAAACCGGTCCTGATTAGGGCAACGTCTCCTTCATATATTGGCGAAAGAACCCTGACATATTTCTGATCGAGGCTCTCTATTACCTTCTTTAGATCCTTTGTCTCAACTACCTCCCTTAGCTTATCTAGGGAGATCCTATATGTAACGGGGAATATCTCCTCAAAATTTATTTCAGCTCTTAATCCCTGTCTCTGCTTCACCGCAACCAAGAAGTTCTCTATATCGGCCTCAA
>CAZIKD010000026.1:0-13260 GCA_964539725.1 uncultured Candidatus Bathyarchaeia archaeon
CATACTCGTCATCGGGGGAGGCCTCTCGGGATGCATGGCAGCCATAAACGCCACCGACCACGGCGCCCGGGTCACCATAATCGAGAAAAGCCACACCGAGCGAAGCGGCTCAGCGGGGACTGGAAACGATCACTTCTGGTTCTGGGACCCCGAAATCCACCTTCCAAGAAACTGGACGATACCAGATATGATCAGAGACATCAGCTATGATGGAGAGTATGGCAAGACCAAGGGCGGGTTGATGGACCAAGAGCTGCTAGAGATCGTTGCCGAAGGCACAAAGGAAGCAGTTAACAACCTGGAGAGTTGGGGCGTCCAATTCAAATACAATAAGATCTACCCCTGGAACCTACAATACGACGCTCCACCCGAGGAGAAGAGGTACCGCATCGTGCCCCAGTTTCAGAGCGAATGGGACACCTTGAACTACGATGGCAGAGACATCAAGAAGAGACTAACAGAGCAGTGCATAAAACGCGGAGTAGAAATACTAAACAGGGTATCCGGAACAGGCCTCCTTACTAAAGGAGGCAGAGTAATCGGAGCAACCGGAGTCAACATGAGGACCGGCGAGTTCCACGTCCTAAAAGCCAAGGCCGTAATCATAGCGACGGGTATGGACCAGCACCGTCTATTCAAATCCCAAAGCGGAGACTGGTTCAACAGCCAGAGCCCACCCTACATCACAGGCGACGGCGAGGCAATGGCGATCAGGGCCGGAGCCGAAGTATTCATCCTCCCCCCGGGGAAGACGAGCCACAACGGGTTCCAATACTGGAGGAACATCTGCAGAAGCAGCCCAACCGCCACCACCAGCTACCCCGCTGGCAGGATAGTGGACAGCGAGGGTGAAGTAATGATCGAGCACCCCGCAGTGCGAGAACCCATGAGAATACGCAGGGAGAACGTAGAGCAGAGCGTAAAGCAGGGACATACACCATTCTACCTAGATCTGACTAAGGCGACGGAGGAGGAGATCAAGTACGTCGAGTGGAGCTACGGCAACGAAGGTCTATGCTGGGCTCTCAAGGAGATAATGAAAGACCAGGGAATCGACTTCAGAAAGGATATCATAGAAATTGAGCTGGAGAAACCCGGGCGCTTAACGGGCGGTTTCCTCGCCCCATTCATCAACACCGATTGTAAGACGAGCGTCGAAGGCCTCTACGCATGCAGCCCCGTCCAGTTCGCCGGCGAAGTCGCCGCCCCAACATATGCAGTGTTAGGCTGGAGGACGGGGGAAAAGGCGGCCCGCTACTCCAACGAGATAAAACACGTCGAGCCCGACGAAGACCAAGTCGCATCCGAGGAGGCCAGGACGACCGCTCCATTAACCCGTAACACCGGCTTCACATGGAAGGAGGTCAACCGGGAGCTCAACAATATCATGGAGGAGTACATAAAATACGTCGTAGGCTTCAACCCACCCGACTCCAAGGACCTCAGAAGCCAAAACGGACTGCTAAACTGCTTGGATCAGCTCACAGAACTCAAGAAAAAAACGATGAAAGCAGCTGACCCACACGAACTCGTCCGATGCAATGAGGTCATGAACTTGATAGACATCGGCATAATGATGGTTACTGCCTCACTAGACGAACGCCAGTTCCAGAACGGCGTATGGCTCCTAGGAAAGAAAAAAGGAGAATACACAGAGTTCAGCACTAAACCAATAGTCGTTAAGTACCCATCGAAGGAGGCCGCATAGATGCCCCCAACATTCGGAAAAACCTGTATAAACTGCAACAAATGCGTCGAGATCTGCCCAGGCGACATCCTGAGAGAGGGCGAAGACGCCCCCCAAGTGGCTTTCCCAGATGAGTGCTGGCACTGTGGCGCTTGCATGATGGACTGCCCAGTAAATGCAGTAAAGCTAAACCTTCCACTATGGATGAGACCAGTAACCAAACACATAAAGTCAACTACCCACCCTACAAGCAGAGTGGCTTCTTGATCCGCGAGGGGACATGCACACGCCTCGCCTCGCGCGCGACTTAAGTCATGAGCCTTCTCGAGCGTAATCACTTCAATCTACTCATTACCTTAGCACATCGGACTAGGATGGAAAGGGCTTCAAAAGGCTGTTCAACCTCGAAAAAGGTCGGTACTCCCCTGGGTTCAAGAAATTCTCTACATTCATCTATGCACCTTTTATCGCCGGAAAAAGATGCTAGGATAGGTTTTTCCGGATATTTTTTCATAAGATCAACGATGAAGTCGAAATTAGGCATCCCCGTTTCTCTTGTAAGCATCAGGATTGGGATCACAGCATCAATATTGGGGTCTTTGAGCACTGCTTCCATACCCTCTCGATATGCAAACTCGATTCCCTTTACAGAAACAGACGCCCATATGTCCACAGGGTTTCTCATCAGGATATAAGGGGGGCTGATTTCCTGAATTCGGCGGAGGGTTTCCTGCTCAAGATCAGGGACCGAAAGGCCGAGACGAGTGCAAAGGTCTGAGAGAACAACCAGCATTGCCCCCGAAGGTGCGAGAAAACTTACCCGATTCCCTTTGGGCAATGATACCATGGAGAGCACCTTTCCAGCAAGGATAAGGTGAGTATAATCCCAGATTCTGACGATGCCCGCTTGGCGTAACATCCCGTCTACAAGACTATCCTTCGAAGCCATGGCAGCGGTATGAGCTACTGCGGCATGTTTGCCTGCCTCGGTCGACCCCCCCTTCAGCATCACCACAGGTTTTCGACGAGTTACCTCTCCCGCGACTTTTAGAAAGCGTCTTGGATATTTGATGCTTTCAAGGTACATGACGATCGCGTTCGTTTCAGGGTCGTCTCCCAGGAACTGAAGTGCCTGGCTCTCCTCAATGTCTATTTTATTGCCAAGGCCAAACACCCGTGAGACGCCGAATCCTTCACCAGTTAGAATATACTTCATCGTGTGGGTGGCGAAGTTTCCCGTCTGCGCTATATAAGATACTTTACCTTGGCGGATTTTTCCCAGAGGGAAGAAGCTGGATGTGAACTTGTGGGGGGTTGATATATGGCCAGAGGTGTTAGGCCCAAGGACATGTATTTTTTTATCCTGGATTATGTTTGTCAGCTCCTGCTGGATTTGCGCCCCATATTCATCGACCTCGGCAAAACCTCCTGCTGAGAGTACTACATGTTTGATGCCTTTAGAGGCAACCTCCCGAAGCGCCTGCGGCGTCTCCTTTGCAGGAATTATGATGATCGCCAAATCTATTCCCTCAGGTAAGCTGTCGACTGAGGGGTGAACAGGTAGGCCCAATATATCTCCGCCCTTTGGGTTGACGAGATAGAGTTTTCCCTCGTAGCCGTTTGCTAAAATGTTTCTTATAACCACGTTTCCCGGTTTGTTGGGAGCAGATGATGCGCCGATGATGACCACCGACTCCGGCGAGAAAAAATGGTGAAGGTAGTGTGTAGGGGGAAGCGGTGAGTCTAGGGTGGCGGGGGCAAAAAGTGGTTTTAAAATTATCTTCACGTCAAGCGCTTTCGCTCCACTTTCATTTACCACAAGAGGGTTAATATCAACCGTCTCGTAGTAACCTGCTGCTTCCACGCCAAATTGAGCGAAACTACGAAGGGCATCCACAACCTTGTCTATATTGTAGGGTGGTTTTCCACGAAAGCCGGTTAAGAGTTTGTAACCCTTTAAGCCGGTTAGAATCCGCAAAAAATCTTTCCGATCAGCGGGTATCATGAGGAAGTCTACATCTTGAAAGACCTCAGTGAAAACACCGCCTGTACCGATCATTAGGCAGGGACCAAAGTGTTCATCGTTCATTAAGCCTGTGATCAATTCAACACCCGGCTTAACCATCTGCTCCACAAGAAGCGGGGTATTAGGGAAAAGCTTCCACAGTTCTCTCGTTGTTTTTAAGAGAGTTGTTTCGTTTTCGATCCCAACCCTTACTGCATCACGGTCAGATTTGTGGATCAGTTCTGGAACCAGGGCTTTTATAACCAATGGGTAACCCTGATCGGAGGCTGCTCTTTGAGCCTCCTCGAAACTCGTAACTCGTTCACCCGCCGGGACACTTATCCCATAATGGCGAACTATAGCTTTTCCCATGTCCTCTGGCAATAGGCGCCATTTCTCGCCAATGGCTTGAATCAGTATCTTGTGAACATCCATCTCTATACCTTTGTCTGATGGGTGAAAAATATCTGTTGGTTCGCGAAAGCGAAGCCGACGAATAATTATCATACGAAACCGGTATTCTACACGCCGATATCAGAAGAAAAATCAAGGACTTCGGCCTCTCCGACTCCGTCCTCGCAACAGCCAGAAGACTCCGCAAGAGTCCTGACTGGTGACCCCCATTTCGAAGACCTAGAGGACGCCTTAATGATCTGGACCTGGGAAACAAGGGCGCGTTGGGAGTCAATTTATCTGGTGTATCCACCTTTACGAGTCTATGAGGGGTGGGTAGGCTCTGTCTGAGGACCTGTCTAGCGTCATCAAGGGGTCAGCCAGGGGTAGCCTCGTCCTCATGGTTGGGCAGGTCGCTCAAACCGTCATATCCGCCCTCACGGTGATCCTCGTCGCCCGCATAATCGGTTCCGAGAGCAACGGGCAGTACACCATCGCCTCGATACCTGTCACCCTGGCCCTTCTCCTCCAGGACCTGGGTGTCTCCACAGCTCTCACGTTTTACAGCGCCAGGCTGAGACATGAGGGGCGAATGGCGGACCTCCACATGCTGGTCAGGACTGGTCTAGCCTTCTCAGCCTCGATCGCCCTTGTCCTGAGTGGTGTGCTCTTCGTCTTCGCCGGCCTCGTCGCAGCGGTCTGGCTTCAGAAACCCGATCTTGAGGGTATGGTGAGAGTGGCGTCGCTCAGTGTCGTAGGTCAGGCGTTGATCACGGCTATTCAGGCGATCTTCATAGGCTTCGACATGGTGAGGTTCCGCGCTTACCTGGGTGTTGCCTGGTCTATCCTAAGGAGTCTCATAGTGTTTCCCCTTGTGCTCGTTGGCATGGGCGCCTTCGGCGCAATTACGGCTTACGCGGTCTCGTCGCTTCTGATCGGGCTTCTAAGCGTAGCGTTGTTCTTCTACTTCGTGAAGTTCGGCGGGGAGTTAGGGTCGCTTGGTGCCTCCGGGGCCCTAAGGCTGATCCTCGGATTCGGCCTGCCGCTCTACGTCGGGACCCTGGTGAGCGGCGGCCTACTCCAGGTCTATAACACGCTGATGGCCACGTTTGTGCCCATAGATCTCGTCGGAAACTACGGAGCTGCTTCGAATTTCGGGGTTCTGATCTCCTTCTTCACGTTGCCGATTGGGCTCACCCTATTCCCCATCTTCTCCAAGATGGGCAGGGGCAACCCTATGCTTGGGTCCATATTTCAGAATGCGTTGAAGTACACAAGCCTCATCGTGACGCCGATCGCGGCCTGCCTCATCGTAGTCTCCTCACCCATGACGATCATCATCTACGGCGACGGCTATCCCTACGCCTCACTCTATCTGAGCCTATATCTGGTTCTCTACACATTCGAGGGACTGGGGGGCACAACACTTAGTAACCTGATATCTGGGCTGGGGGAATCACGCGTGATCTTCTATAACAACGTGATCCAGCTGCTCGTAGGAGTGCCTCTTGGCCTCATCCTGATTCCACGTTATCAGATAATCGGGTTGTTAGCAACCATGATCATAGCGCCTAGGGTATCACTCATCTACCTCCATATCTGGCTGAAGAAGAATACGGGCTTCAGGGTCAACTGGGGGGCCTCGGCCCGAATCTACCTCGCGACGGCGGCGGCCTTTATAGTAAGTTACGTGGAAATCACACTCCTCCACCTGAGCGGATGGATCGCCCTGATAATTTGTTCAGCCTCCTTCTTCGCAGTCTACTTAGCCGCTCTTCCACTCAGTGGGGTACTCAATCTGGGCGATATCCACCTATTAGACGAGATAACGGGGACTTTAGGGCCCTTTGCCCCGCTGCTCAAGGCTATTCTCTCGTTTATGAGCCGTCTACTCAGGAGCTAAGAAAGAAGATTGATTTAAATATTGTAGAGGGGGCTGCCTTCTGGACGGCTTCACGCGAATTACTCTTTATAAATTCTTCACGATGAAATCTCTCAGCCTGTTATGTCCCTCAAGGTATTTTAGAAAACTCTTGGATGCGATAACCATCCTTGAGTCGAAGAGTCTCGATAGGACGAGTGCCGTGAAGTAAGTCGTGAGTCCGGGGAGAAAGTGCCCAACTACATCCACTGTTCCTACGCGCCAGAAAACCGTCAAGGTTATGATCGCTCCAAATAGGGTCATTATCATAGATCTCATATCGAAGTAGACCTCTGAGTCCAGCTTGAGACCACGAAGGCTTCGGCGATCTCTCTCCTTATCCTCTCCCGCTCCTCGGATGCGTCGATCCTCGTCAGAACCGTGTTTGCGCAGATGGAGTCGCTTATCTCATTACACGATGCATTATCATCTCGTTTGTCCCCAAGATCAAATAATACACTATTGACCAGTTCTTCATCCACGCTGATTGTAGATTCCAAATATCACTCGATCCGCTACAACCATTTAGAAAATACTTCACCATAAATCAATTCTTGCGCCGATCTAGGGTCCCACTATCTTTGCCCAGAACTAACCCGCGTGCCGCTGTATTCATCGGTCCGCCTGTTCGTGATGGGTGAGTGGAACTGGTTCAGGAGGTAGCCGTGGGCTCCATGGATCTCCACAGCGTCAAATCCCGCCCCCGGCTCTCCGAGTGGCTTCAGTGAACGCCCATGCAATCTCCTCGATCTTTTCTCTCCTCAGCCATCTAAGCGCCTCCTTTCCACGCGGATCCGCGACCGCGGAGGGGACTATTCACGGCATAAAATGAATCGCTGACGTGTATCGCGTCGCTTTACTACCTTGAGATTCTTAACAGTTTTACTCAAAGGTTAAATTTGAATTATCCTTTCTCTATCTCACCCATTTGAATAACGATATACGCTGGGTTTGACCAGGGTTCTGATACTATGAGCGCTAGTCTTGAGGGCAACACCATATTCGGGCTCGTGGAGACATCTGCCCTGAGAAGCCCAAAATCGACAGCTATCATAGATCCGGAACAGGGGCCGATGAGTTATGAGGAGTTAGAGGATCAAGTACGCTATACTGTGCGGTATCTCAACGGGTGTGGTCTATTTAGAAATGACCGAGTCGCGTTGATTCTCCCAAATGGGGCCGAGATGGCTGCGGCGTTTCTAGGCGTCTCTTCCTGCACCACGTGCGCTCCGATTAATCCACAGATCAACGCCGAGGAGTTGAGGTTCCTCCTAAGGGATCTGAAGGCCGAGGCTTTAGTTGGGTCCTCTGTAGTTGACGGCCGCGTTTGGGGCGTTGTTGATGAGCTAGGCATTAAAAGGATCATGTTGACGCCGGACACGGAGCTGGCGGGGAGATTCAGACTCGGTGAGGGCGACTCCGTTGATTCGGGGGGAGTATTTGCGTCCCCCGGGGATACAGCGTTAATCCTGCATACCTCGGGTACGACCGCGCGTCCGAAGATGGTCCCTCTGACGCATGTAAACCTATGCGTTTCCGCGCGGAATATATCTAAAAGCTTGGCGCTGACCGCCAATGATCTTTGCCTGAATGTTATGCCCCTATTCCACATACATGGATTGGTTGGCTGCATGCTTTCAAACATCGCCGTAGGCGCCGCGACCATATTTTCTCGGGGTTATCAGGCGGGGGCTTTCCTGGATCTTCTGCAAGCTCTTAAGCCGACATGGTATTCAGCGGTCCCAAGCATACATCAGTCACTCATATACTTCGGCCGGGAGAGGGGCTACCAAGTTCACCATAATCTGCGCTTCATCAGGTCTTGCTCAGCGGCTCTGCCCCGGAGCGTGCTGAAGGATCTCGAGTCTTATTTCGGCGTCCCCGTTGTCGAAGCGTATGGGATGACCGAGGCCTCTCACCAGATCGCTGTCAACCCCTTGCCTCCGAAGCCCAGGAAGCCTGGGTCTGTTGGACTCGCTTCAGGCGTAGAGGTATCCATAATGTCAGAGGGGGGACATCTGCAGCCAGCTGGGGACTGGGGTGAGGTCGTCATCAGGGGTCCAACGGTAACTGGGGGTTATGAGGATAATCCCGAGGCGAATGCCACCACCTTCGTTGACGGCTGGTTTAAAACTGGGGACCTGGGGTACATTGACCCGGAAGGCTACATCTTTCTCACCGATAGGATAAAAGAGATCATTAATCGGGGTGGGGAGAAGGTCTCCCCCCGTGAAGTTGATGAGGCTCTGCTCAGTCACCCCTCCATCATACAGGCTGTAACCTTTCCCATGCCGGATGATAGGATGGGCGAAGAGGTCGCCGCCGCGGTTGTTGTGAGGGAGAATAGGGAGGTTACCGAGTGGGAGATACAGAAGTTTGTGTCGACTCGGTTGTCATCATTCAAGGTACCCCGTCAATTGTTCTTCGTTGATGAGATACCCAAGGGCCCAACCGGTAAGATCCAGAGGAAGGCGATGGCGCAGAGGTTAACCGATAAGGTCTCTCTCGAATGCCCATTAGTGCATTCTGAGGATGGAGCGCCTACAAACGACGTGGAGAGGACCCTTGTTGAGATCTGGTCGAAGGTATTGAAGGTTAACCGAATCGGCATAAGGGACGACTATTTCGCCCTCGGCGGGGATTCTCTTAGAGCCGAAGAGATAGTCACAGAGATCTCTAGGAGACTTGGAATCCGCAGAATTCCCATAGTGATCTTCATACACGCACCCACCATCGAGAAGATGGCCATCCTGCTATCCAGCGAGGTGACTGACCTCGACTCTACTCTGGTCTGCATGCAGCCCAACGGGGATAAGACGCCGATGTATATCGTACACGCGTGTGCGGGTGAAGTTGTTTTCCTCACCGACCTCGTCTATAACCTGGGGAAGGGGCGGCCAATCTACGCTTTCAGGGCCCCCTTTATAAATGGTGAGAAGATCCCCCTCAATGTTGTTGAGGAGTACTCGAGCCGATATTTGAAGGAGTTGCTGAAGAAGCAGGGCGTGGGACCGTATATATTGGCGGGGGCTGGTCCCGGTGGGCTGATCGCGTTAGAGATGGCCCGTCAACTCGGAGACACAGAGGTTAAGGTCATCTTGATCGAGGCGTGGCACCCCAAGTTTCCCTTTAGTGGGCTAGCGCAGAGGCGAGTTGATCGATTACTCGAGGCTGTTCGCTCCGCTCCAAATCAACTATTGATGAGTGTTAGAGGAGGAAACTTGCTGAAGAGTCTCGCGAGCACTGTAAAGATATTATCGGCAACAATTGTTGTGTCGAGAGATATCGTAACCAGAATGAACAGTGCCTCGAAACGGTATGATCCTGAGGAATACCACTCCCCAGTCCTAATTTTTATTGCTCAGTCGAGGAAAGGCCACCACCCTGATCCATCCGTCAGGATCAAGGAGCTCTTTCTGTTCCTAAAGGGTGAGGTTGAAACACATGTAATTCAAGGAGAACATATGGGTATACTGAAGGAGCCCGGAGCCCGCAGGATCGCCAAAATAATCAATCAGTATATCAAGGAATAGGGGCGAATATTTTGTCTATCATAGACCTAAGCTGTGTGGAACCTGGTTCCCCGATTGGGGTTTCTGATGACGTAATAATATTGCTCAATAGTTACAGTGGCATCGATAACAGCGTCTTGAAGAATAGGTTTATGAGTCAAATCGTGGAAGCCCACGTCTGGTTTTTTGAGGTTAACTCATCCTCATATTATCATTTGCTTAGTGAAGAGGAGAGAAGGAGATTATACTCCTTTAAATTTGGCGAAGATCGTGAGTCCTATCTATTCCGCCATGGGTTACTGAGGGTGCTCTTAGGCTACTACCTTGGATTGGATCCCCGTTCAGTAACCATTAGTTATGAGGCGAGTAGTCGACCCTTTCTATCCTCCAGCTATGGATTAGGCGTTAACTTCAGTGTATCGCATTCAAAGAGGGCGGTTATGTATGCTTTTTCGAAGAAGAGGGTCGGTGTCGATGTAGAGAGGCTTAGGGGCGATGTTGACTTCGATGGTGTGGCTCTTAATCTGCTGGCTGCAGACGATGCTAAGCGGTTTAGTGATCTCCACCATTCAGAAAAAATGACCCTCTTCTATAAGATGTGGACCGCTCGGGAGTCAAGCTACAAGGCTGTTGGTGGGAAATTCGCTGATTTTCGGATCAAACTTGATGAGTCGTTGAATCTGGGCATCGACATTGGTGGAATGGCCTCCAGAAATCAAGTTCATTTCTTTAAAGTCTTCGACGATTATCTCGGAGCCTTAACCGTCCCGGAGTGAATTAGGTGATCTTTGAGGTGATCAAATATGTATTAACTCTCGAGCGCGAACAAGAATCGGGCTCATTAATGACGGTAAGACGAAAACTATCTAGCGATTGTCTACTATTGGAGACGCTAAGCACTTGCGCATAGCGATTCTTTACGCCGGCTCTATTTCAAGGATAAGCGGAAGCGATGAAAGGGTTCTTCAAATCGCAAAAGGGTTAGCAGATAACGGCGCCCATGTAACGCTCTCAGCAACCATAAAGCATAGTGTGGAAGCACTCAATCTATCCAACCTGCAGGTAATCCCTCTCCCACATAGAATGCTAAAACTCCCAAGCACTCTCGATTGGATTGCACAACTTGTAGCAAGTGGATTAGCCTGCAGATACGATGTAATTCAGATAGAATCCTTCTCCTTTCCCAGAAGTATGGCTCTATTTCTACTACTGCGGCCATTTGGCAGAAAATTCGTAATCGTCTTCCATGATAAGTGGTTTATTCATGATCCTAGGAAAAGTTTTGACGGAAGGCTTCAACTAATTCTACAAAAAATCCTAATAACTATTTTCGATATTTCAATAACGCCGGGGCTTAGTGTGAAGAAGTGGTTTGAGGAACTGCATGGGAAACTTGCTCATCAAAAAATGAGGGTAATACCTAATGGAGCACCTGATCTACACATACTAGAGGACGTGCACAATTTACATCTACGCGAAATCCATAGAATAGACCCAAACGCTTTCGTCATCCTCTATTTTGGCTCAATGACCTTCCAACCAAATCTGGATGCCGCCCTGCATCTACTCAAAATATCAAACTCAGTCTCCAGCGAGTTCGAGAAAAACACCGAAAAAAAGCTTATCTTCATCGTGGGCGGGATAGGCTCCGAGGCTCTTCCTACAACAGAGTGTTTCATTCCCTTAGGCTTCGTGGAGAAACTCGATGAATTATTGTCTTTACCCGACATAATATTGTTTCCACATACGCCTTCATTCACTGGTCCCCATGTAAAAACCATATACGCATTTATCAGCAAGAAACCGGTAATCGCAACAGAAGACGCGACTAAGGATATGCCTCATATAATCCCGGGAAAACACTTCTTACCATTTGATATTCAAAAACCCAGATCCTTGCTAGAGTCTCTCCTAGAGATTTACTATAATAAGGAACTGCGGGAAAACCTTGCATATAACGCATACCGATACTCGAAAAAATACTCATGGGGAAAAATTACATCACTACATTTGGAACTATACAAGAACTTATTACAGAAATCCGATTGAAACATAAAAATTTCGCGCGCGACGACCTCCATCTTCCCAGATCCTGGGAGCCCGATGACAGTCGTCACCTCTCCCTGCATTTGGCCGAGGAGAGTCTCGAGTACGTCTATCTGAGAGTCGTCAAGTTCTTTCCTTCTGTCCACGGACATTACGCTCGAAGGCTGTGCTCAGCCTCCCTTGCGCGCGTACATAGTAGATTTTCACCCTAGGCTCACGCGAAGGATGACTGAACCTTAACTAGTCTACATAATCACCTTCACAATGCTAAATCCATAAAGCATTTTGTGGTAGCGCGGATAATTTAATGAACGTTATGAGTCAGCCTGTAGTAATCCGCCCCTTCACTCGGGGAGACGAAGAGAGGATAGTGGGACTCCTCCAATCAGTCTTCAAAGGCTGGCCCCGCTTCGATCTCGAGTGCCCACCGCTCGACCACTGGCGATGGAAATTCGATGACAATCCGCTGAGGGGTAAATCGGTGGTGGTCGCGGAAAGCGGCCAAAGGATCGTTGGCTGCTCCCACGGATTCTACACTAGGGTGAAGATAGGTCAGAGGACACTTAAGGCTCAGCAGAGCACAGACTTAGCTATTCTGGAAGACTACAGGGGAATTGGCCTATACCCAAAATTAACCGAGTTAAAAAGGGAGATCACCAAGGCAAACAATGTGAACCTCTCCTACGGACTCTCCAACAACCCAGTTGTCGTTAGATCCAAGATCAAGATAGAGCAGCCTCAGTTCCCCTCAGAGATAAGACATATGGCTAAGATAAGGGATACCGGAAAACACTTCGGAAGCGGCGCCTCTGAGGACAACCTGATTAAAAGATACGGGTACACTTCGTTGAGAACACTTAACCACGTGAAGAAAATCGCTGAACGCTCAAGTCGCCGAGGATCCAGTGAGAACATCAAGATACTCGAAGCCACGACGATCGACGGAGAAATGGGGGACTTCTGGGACTCGGTCAAGGGAGACTATAACTTCATAGTGGAGCGAGACGAGGACTACCTAAACTGGAGGTACCGCGATGGAGGAGGGGGAAAATACGCGTTCAGGTACGCCCTCGAGAACGATAAGGTTCTAGGATACTCCGTCCTCCGCGTAAATAGATTCAAGGAAGATTATCCTGAGGGATACATCGTCGACCTCTTGACACCCGTGGATCGACTCGATGTTGCTGAGACGTTGATCCAGGACGCTGACCGCTTCTTCGATGAGAGCGGAGTCAATATAGTTCACGCCCTGTCAATCAAGGGACACCCCTATGAACGGCTGCTGAGAAGACGTGACTATCTACATGATAGAAACAAGCTTACCCTATTCATCAGATCGATAGGCTCTGAGGACAACCTCAGTGTCCTTTTAGACTCTCCTCCAAATAAGCTTCACATCGCATATGGAGATATAGATTGGATATAGTGCTCAGATTTGTAAGGTCGCGTGTTCTCCGTCATCGCGAGGGAAAACATTGCCAGGGTCCTCGCATCGAAGGTGGAGAACGGCGACCTCAAGCTCGAGGACGCGAAGAGGATCGCCACGTGGATACTTAGACGAAACGCCGAGGAACTCTTCTTCCTAGAAGGGCTCTAATGTCCAGGCGCGCACACGCGGAGCTCTTCGCTCAGAAGGGTGATAAGTTAATAAAATGGGGTTCCAAGGCTCAAGTGGTATATTTGTCGTTGAAAGTTG